>JAIRLW010000577.1 GCA_031259095.1 Planctomycetaceae bacterium
CTCCGAGTTGGAACATACCGGTTTCAAAACTGATTCGCGTTCGGAGCGATTGTTTTTCAAAAATCATCGCCAACATTTTACCGGACAAATACGGCGTACGTTCTCCTAGTTTATGTTCCCGCTTAATGATTGCGGAAAGTTCGAGAATCCGATCAAGTTCCGTAGCACGAATATCGTTTAAAGTAATGAAATGACGTGTCATATAACGGTGTCCTTTCCTAAAAAATCTTCAAAAAAACTAATCTTACAAAACGCAGTGAAATCGAAATCAAAAATCCCGCAAAATGACGAGCGGGATTGAGTGAACCATTTGATCAAGTATTTTACCATCTCGCCAAGATTGAACGCAAGCCTTTTGTTAATTCATTTATTAATGATTAAGGAATTAATGTCGAACCGTTTCGATAGCGTCGGCGAGACGTTGGACGGTTTCTTCGTCGCGTTTCATCACTTCGCGGAAATAGGGAACGAGGACTTGTCGAATGGTTTCGTCTTCCGGTTTGGCTTCGGAGAGAAAAGTGAGCGGAATATCAAACCGTCCGAGATCGCCCCAGAGACGATAGCCGAAAGAACGAACCATAATAGACGGTTCCCGAATCAGCAAGTTCAACGCCGCTTCACAATTTCCTTCTGTTTTATCGAAAATCCGATGGCAAACTGTTGCGAGATGTTCGCTTTCCGGCGGTAACGGTAACGGATTCAACCAATTGGGAAGTCCCTGAATATTTCCAAGTTCCGGCTTTTCCGCAACAAGCAGAACTCCGGCTTGTTTGTTGGCGACAAGCGATACGCGATCAACTTGCCATGAAATTTTTCCGTTTACATCGGGAATAAGCCCAAGAATCGGACGTGTTTGAGGAAGAACAGGACGGTTGGGAACGGATTCGTTTGAGTTATTGTCGAGAATTTCCGCAAACGTATCCACAAACACAAGACTTTTTGAATCTGTTAGATGGACTGTTCCATGAACTTTTTCTGTTTGAAGCCGGAGCGATGGAGTGATTGCTTTGTTTTCAGCGACAGTCGGACGAATTACTAAACGTCCGTAATCGATAAAAATGCCGGAGATTCCGTTTTCGTCCGGTTCTAAAAGGCAAAACTTGGAATCGCCGACCATTTCGACCTGAAACCCGCTTTCCAACTCAACCACTGCACGAAATGGCGCGGTGGTGAGCAGATATTGGTCGGCGTGAAGAGCTAACGGTAATCTTTTCATTTCCCACTGATCACTGGCGGTGGACGCGGAAAAAACGATACACGGTTCTTTGACCGCAAGAATTCGTCCAAGAACACGCGGTTGCGGAATTTCCGACCGTTCCCGAAGTTCTCCGACCGGAATAACGTGTTGCCTTTGAGCCGGCAATGCGGATTCCATCGGGATTGTGGTATTTCCAACGACATTTCCAAACGACGACAATGGTTTTTGCGAACTTCTTAATTCCTCTAATTCATTTAATCTGTTCTTGGTTAATCTGTCAGAATAAGCGTTTTCCGATTGTTCCATTCGCTGTTCCATCTGCCGTTCCAATGGTCGTTCAATGGTGTGTTCTGTTGGAATTTGGTTGACGACTGATGTTCTCCATGCGTTGGAATTTTTCGGATTATTCGGATTAAACGCCGCCGATTCCTGATGTTTTGGTTCTACAAATTCAGGTGAAATTTGCGGGACGTCTTTTCGTTTCGGCGGTGCGGAAATCGGTTGGAACGCAATCAACGATTGATCGTCAAACTGTTCCGGTTCACGTTCCGGCATTGCCACCAGAAGAGGTTTCGACTGAATTGGCGTTTCAAAATTGGTCGGCGTAACTCTGGCAACCGTGTTGGAATTTCTGATTTCCGGTTTTTCGTTTCGTTTTGCCGGTTTCGCCGCCAATTCCGTAATAACCGGAACAGTTATTGCCGAATCTGTTGTTGGAGAAATCGGAGACGATTGTTTTTCACTGTTGTCGGTTGTTGGAACAGAAACTATTTGAGAATGACGCATCGGATTGGGCGCAAACGACATCGGTTTTTCGATTGACTTTTCTGTTGGTTTTTCGGACAACGGAGTCTCCGTCGATTTCAACATCACCGCTGTTGATTCCGTTGACGGTACAGAGGTTACCGAATCAGAAATCTGTTCTTGAAATTCAGTTTTGATTGGTGTTGCGGTTTGAGTTTGCGTTTCGGTTGGCGCGTTTATTTCATGCACCGCCGCCGTATTGACCGTTTCAGTGGACGGAACAGGCGGTAATGTTTTCAACGTAGATGCTGTTGCATTATTATTGTTAGGTAAAAGGGATTGTGAGGTTTTTTCGTTGAGTTGTTGCGGCGGCGACGCAGGAGTATCAGAGGGAACAATCTTTATTGGTTTTTTAGGAGGTTTCTGCAACGCCGTTGATACGGCGGGTTTTTCTTTCATTTCGGCAACAGGAAACGGCAATGTTTCGGCTGTTGTATTTTCCGGTACATTCGATGATTCTGAAACGCCCGACGTTAATCCGGTAACATCAGATTGTTGAATATTCCGAAACGCCGTTTCCTTTTTTTGTTGCGAATGATTCCATTTTTCCTGTACTTTATTCCAACCAAGCCATCCGGTAGTACCTAACAGGAAAATCATGAACAGCGTCCATAGTGAAATAATTTTTCGGGTTTTAGTTTCGGATTTTATTGTACTGTTTTCTGTTTTATATTCTGTGATATTATTTTCTGTTCTGCCGGTGGTCAACCAATTCCAAAATAGGGTTGTCAATGGAAGCGGCTGAACTTTTTTCTGTTCCATCGGGACAATCGGCGCGGCAATATTGTTATCGATTTTAGTTGTCGGAGTATTGATTTGAGAAAAAGCCGGATTGTTGGTTTGAGAGGAAAAAAGCGAAGGCGGTAACGTGGAAGGTTGAGTCGAATTGAATGAAGGCAATTGATTTCCGGTTTCATTTTGTTTCGGAAATATAATCAATTCCGGTCGTTCCGAACTGTTACTTTTACTTGTAGGCGGCGTATGATTAACCTGAAATTCTTTTAATCCGGTTGTTCCGACGTTTCCGGAATGTTGAGTTGTTGGCGGTAAATAATCCTCGAATAGGAGTTGACGGGAACCGAAGGGCAAATCCGCTTCTTTTTTTTCTTTTTCACGTTTTTCAGTGGGAACATGTTCAATAATCGGAGAGCGGTAAAGATCATAACAACGTTGGCGACATTCGCAACTTGTTCGGGCTGGTTCTCCGAGTACATTTGATAAAACGTGATGAATGGAGGTGATTTCGGCGAGATATTTATCGGAGGAGAGACAATACGTTTCGAATCGTTCCTGAATTTCTTCAGGCATTTGGTGATCGAGATATTCGGCGACGAGATTTGGGTCAAGTTCTTCGCGTTGATCGACCAATCCCGGCACGCCGAGACGTGGATTGCGTACCGTACTTCGGATACGGTTCAACATTGTTGAGGCGGCGTCATGTTTTGGGATAAGCCGTTCAAGTTGTTGATGCTGTTCTTGATCGAAAAGACGATCTTCGAACGCAAGAAGTGTACGCAACGAAAGCCGCATGTCCTTATTTTCCAATAGGTTTGGCAAATTTATCAAGTTTATTGATTACAGCGGAACCGTTTAAAAACATCAACCGCCTAAAAATGGTTGCATATAATGCCAAAATTTGTTCTTTGACGCAAGAGCAATTTCTAATTATTTTGCTGATTATTTTGGAATTGGGAATAGCGGTCTGATCAAGATCAGGTAAACTCAATATTAGATAGACTCTTAGAGCGTGTTGACACTATTCGCAAAATTGCAAAATTTAGGTGAAAATGGTTATATTTGAAGTCTTTTAAGTAAAAAATGTTTTCCGAAATCCTTACTAGTCAACCCAATTTAACACCTATTTTCACTATAGGGAACTTCT
>JAIRLW010000587.1 GCA_031259095.1 Planctomycetaceae bacterium
TTTGTGACGTGTCTCGTCGCCCGGATTGCCCACTTCATGACGTGTTTTGTTACCCGAATTGTCCAATTCGGAAACATCTTTCACGAACATGTTGTCCGTTTCGGACGCTCCCTTTTCCAAAAACGTCGTACCGTTGTTGTCCGAGCCGGATTCACGTTAGTCGAACTTCTTGTGGTGATTGCGATTATCGGCGTGTTAATCGCTCTTCTGTTACCGGCAGTTCAAGCGGCACGTGAGGCGGCGAGGCGAATGCAGTGTAGCAATAACCTAAAACAAATCGGGATTGCCATTCACAACTTTCACGACGCCCGGCAAGGATTGGTACCGGAATCCATCGGGTCCCATCCTAACGCTGACCCTTTTCAAAGCGACGAATCCAAATGGCGTCCGCGCGGCTCTTTCTGGCTTTTAATTATGCCGTACATGGAAAAACAATCCACATACGATTTTGTGTGCGGCAAAACAGAAAATCTTCAATGGGGAATCAGCAACAAATACTTTTGGAACGTCCTCAACAGAGAGGAGCAAAGTCAGATGGCTTCCTCCACTTCATGTTATCTCTGTCCAACCAGACGTTCCAAGGCGGAAGGATATGTTGGTAAAACTTCCGATGACCCGAAACCACTTTTCGGCGCAAAAACTTACGGTCCGCAAGGCGATTACGCTATTGTTGTCGGACGCAACGGTACTGCATGGGCGAATTGGGTGAGCGATCAACAAGTTGTTGATAGTACTGCCGCCTCCTCATGGTACAACGGTTCATGCGGACCAAACGGCGATCCCGCCAAAGGCGGAGCTTTGGCGGGACCGTTTCGCGTTGCTTTGTGGACAAGCAATTCGCCGTCTTCATGGGAGCCTCGTGACTCATTTTCGCGTATTGCAGACGGTCTCTCAAACCAATTGCTTGTTGGTGAAAAGTACATTTATAAAGATGACATTGACCAATGCGATTACAGTGCCAGTACAAGTGCTCCCGATGGACGCAGAAAAACCGGCGATTGTGCAATATTAGGCGGAGCGAGTTGGTCGGCTCTTCCCAATGAACGTTCTTTAAACGGCGGAATCGCTCAATCATCTAACGAAAAAATACAGGAATGGTACAAAGAACCGAACAAACAATGGGGCGGGATTCATGTCGGCATTTGTCAATTCCTGTTAGGTGATGGTTCCGTTCACAGCATTACCGTGACAATTCCGACCGGAGTAAACAGTTTGTTTTCCAGACTCGGCAATGTCAGCGACGGAAATCCGGCACAAATTCCATAGATAACGATTTATTTCGTGAAGTTGTTTTTTGAAGTAACCGTTTATGATTTGGTTTTCGGCATGAACGGTTACATTTTACAATTCCATTTTTTAATTAACCCTTTAACTCTTGATTTTTGAAAAATAATCATGTATAAGTGCAGAAAATATTTTGTGATTGTGTTTGTCGGTTTGTTTTTGGTTTGCGGTTGCGGGAGAAATCATGTTTCTCTTTCAGGCAAGGTAACATTTTCCGATGACGGTTCACCGGTTCCCAAAGGAACGATTGTTTTTGTCAAAGAATCGTTTCAAGCAACCGCCGCAATTCAACCGGACGGGAATTATGTTGCCGGTTCGTTTTCGGCAAAAGACGGATTGCCGGCGGGAAATTACGCCGTTTGGCTTTTTGGTGTTACTGAAATATTGCAGGGTGAAGCGGAACGGTCGCTTATTGATTCTAAATATGAATCGGCGGAAACTTCAGGTCTCACGGTCAATGTGGATGCATCAACCAAAACATATAACTTGAAACTCGACAGAAATTCCAATAAGAAATAATGTCATAGTTCGTAACTATTCGACAGAAATTTTATTTTTTTGAATCACGAAACAAACAAAAGCCCGGAATAGCGGCGGGATACAATCAATCCCCGCTACCGTTTGGTAACTTTGTTTTTTTGCAACAAAAATATTGCCGTGATTTTTAAAAATAGAATTACAAAATTTAACCTATAACTAACAATTAAAATGTCCAATCGTAGAGAATTTTTGAAAAAGTCTGCAATGTTGGCAACAGCATCCACAACAGCGGCATTGATTACGGTTTCTGATACCTTTGCTGATCAGATTTCAGCCGCCAATAAAAAAACGAAAACATCCGGCTTTACGCTTTGGCAACTTCCATGTCATCGCGATCCGGTCAAAGGTGAAGCATACGATTTCAAAACGCCGGAAGGAAAAATTATTTCCATGCCCTTCAAGGGAAACTCTTACGTTTTTCGTACAACCAATGGAAAAATAATTGTTATGGATGGCGGAGTTCCTCCGGAAGCCGGATACTTGCGCGGTTTTCTTGCGGCGCTGGGAAACAATGTTGAAGCGTGGTTTTTGTCGCATCCGCATACGGATCATGTTGGTGCGTTTCATGAAATTTTGAAAAATCCCGACGGAATTGAAATCAAAACAATTTATCATTCGGAATTTTCTAAAGAATATTACGAAAGCGTTGAGCCAAAATACGTCCCAATGACAACAGAACTTTACGCGAACCTGAAAAAATCAGACTTCAAAGTTGAAGATATTACGGAGCCGTGTGTTGTAGAAATTGATCGTGTGCAGTTCAAAATCCTTTCCGTAAAAAATGAAAACCAAAAACAAGACGCTTACAACAATTCATCAATGGTGATTCGTGTCTCTGATTCGTTGCGTTCGATTGTTTTTTTGGCGGACAGCGGAGTTGCACGCGGCAAAGAACTTCTCAACGGACAATTTCGTGATGATTTGAATTGTGATTTTTTGCAAATGGCGCATCACGGTGAAGGCGGTGTTGGCAAGAATTTTTATCAATCGATCCAATTCAAAGCCTGCTTGTGGCCCGTTTCAAAAAATATTTTCCAAAACGGCGGAGCTGTTACAACAATGAGATGGATGAAAGAATTAGGGATCCAAAAACATTTTGTCAGTGCGGATGGTATTGCAGTCATTGAATAAAAAAGCCAAGTAAAACTCATTGAACCGAGATTTGTTGTTTTTTGCTGTTTGTGTTATAGCAAGCGAATCGCGGTTATTTTGAAAAACCTTATAAAATAAGGGTGTAATTTTGATTCTACGTATGTTGCGGTAATCTGGGTGGTTTTGTTTTTTTTACGTTTTTCCAGAACGAATCCCATCTGTTCGATTTTATAATAGTCCTTAATGTTAGTACGGT
>JAIRLW010000280.1 GCA_031259095.1 Planctomycetaceae bacterium
CGGCAACTGCGGCGGTTGGGTTGTGGATAATCAATCAATGATGCAAATGGGATCGCCTTATCTGATGGCACACGGTTTAGGCGTTCCGGTTAAAGACGCGGCGCATTCGTTCATCGTCCAGCAAGACGGAAAATATAAAGTCTGGGTGAGAACACGGGATTGGGTGAAAAGCTGGGGAAAAGACGGCTCGCCCGGACGTTTTGAAATTTTGTTCAACGGTCAGGCGTTGAATGTTGTTTTCGGGACGGAACAAGCCGATTGGCATTGGCAGGATGGCGGAACGGTTGAATTGAAAGCGGGAAACAATAAAATTTCGCTTCACGATTTAACCGGATTTAACGGACGTTGCGACGCGATTTATTTAACGACAAATTGCAACGAAATTCCGCCCAATGATTTGACAGGATTGGAACGTTTTCGCCGTCAAAAATTGCAACTGCCGGAACAACCGGATAACGCGGGCGAATATGACTTTGTTGTGACCGGCGGCGGAATTGCCGGATGTTGCGCGGCGATCAGTGCGGCGCGTTTGGGTTGTAAAGTTGCGTTAATTCAAAACCGTCCCGTTCTCGGCGGAAATAATAGTTCGGAAATTCGGGTTGGACTATCCGGCAAAATTATGCAGCAACCGTATCCCAATTTGGGAAATCTTTTGGATGAATTAGGCGGTATTGGTTATTGGACAAACTGGGAATCGCAACAAAATCCGAATACGGAACGAAGCCGTCAAATTGCGGCAATGATTCAACAACATCCCGAAAAGAAAATTCATAACGCGGGTCCGGCAAGCAATTATGAAGATGAAAAAAAAGAACGGCTTGTACGGCGTGAAAAAAATATCACGTTGTTTCTGAATACACAAGTGGTTGATGTGGAAAAGTCGGGAAATTGTATTGTGTCTGTTATCGGCAAAAATATTTTAACGGGAAAAAGTTTTCGATACAAAGCGAATCTTTTTGCTGATTGTACCGGCGATGGAACAGTGGGTTATCTTGCCGGAGCCGATTATCGCATGGGACGGGAAAGTCGAGCGGAAACCGGAGAACCGCGTGCGCCGGAACAAGCGGATCAATTAGTAATGGGAACGTCTGTTCAATGGTATGCGGTAACAACAAAAGAAAAGACAACATTTCCAGAATGTTCATGGGCGGTTACGTTTAATGAACAGACTTGCCGACCGATTTTACGCGGCGACTGGGATTGGGAAACCGGATTGAACAAAAATCAAATTGACGATATTGAATTGATTCGTGATCATGCGTTGCGGGCAGTGTTCGGCAACTGGGATTTTTTGAAAAACAAAAGTAACAAGAAAGCGGAATTTGCGGATAAACAATTGGAATGGGTTGCCTATATCGGCGGCAAACGCGAATCGCGCCGATTGTTAGGCGACGTCATTTTGAAAGAGCAGGAAATTCTCAATAATGAAGTTTTTGAAGACGCATCGTTTACCACAACATGGGGCATTGATCTTCATTATCCCAAACCAATCAAAGGAATGGAAGAAGAAGCATTTTTATCTTACGCCGATGTTCGAGAGATCAAGCCGTTTGCCGTGCCGTATCGTTGTTTATATTCCCGAAATGTGGATAATCTTTTGATGGCGGGGCGAAATATTAGCGTAACACATGTGGCATTAGGCACGGTGCGAGTTATGCGAACCGGCGGAATGATGGGAGAAGTGATTGGCATGGCGGCGTCGCTTTGTAAAAAACATCACACAAATCCGCGACAAATTTATCAATCTCACTTGCCGGAATTGAAAGAACTAATGAAACAAGGAATCGGTGTGAGCGGTTTTGAAAAATAAGTGAGAAAGAAAAATAAAAGAAATGGACATCCCTAACAGAAATTTCCAAACGTAACAATAAATTAGGAGAAATTCCGCAAGGCAGCCGCCGAATCAATATTAGTTGCACCGACGCAGGAACACGCAACATCCTTGATTATGGAAACTGGCTCGACGCAGGATTTATCGTCGAAACAAAAACAAAGTAATATATCAGTAGAGTTATTGTAAAAAAAATCATTTTTCGTAGTCTTTCATGAAATGTATTTCTAAAAATAAAATTTACGCTAAATTTGACTGTAATTAATTTGAAGTCGTCACAGGTCGAAAATTTACACAAGTCCCAATGACAAAATAAATGACCAAATATTTTGTCAGTTTTAACAAGACACTGGGGTTATCGGATCATTTTTAATTTTTAAATAACAATGAAATATTTTAACATTGCCGGTCCTTGTAACAATACAAGACATTACATGATCAACGCTTCAACCCGTTTGCAAGGCGTAGAGCAGTTGATTGACAGTGAACAGTATTTTGTGATTCACGCGGCGCGTCAGAGTGGGAAAACAACTTATTTGCAGGATTTATCCAAACGGCTTAATGCCGAAGGGAATTATTATTCGCTGTATTGTTCGCTCGAATGTGCTCAAAATATTGTTGAGCCGGAACGCGGCATACCGGTAATAGTACGAGGTATTAAAAACGAACTTAGTGATACGGATATTCTGCATGGTTCGGACTTTGCCAAAGACGCAGACTATGAAGATTTCACCGGCGTTTTGAAAATGTCGCTTAGACAATTCTGTAAGTTGTTAGACAAGCCGTTGGTGATTTTGTTTGATGAAGCGGATTGTCTTAGCGAAGGAACACTCATCTCTTTTCTCCGTCAATTGCGGGACGGTTACAACAACCGTAGTATGACGCCATTTGTCCATTCTATCGCGTTAGTTGGTATGCGTAACATCCGCGATTATAAGGCAAAGGTTCGTCCCGACAGCGTAACGTTAGGCAGCGCAAGCCCATTTAATATCGTTACAGAGTCGTTGACCTTGCGAAACTTCACCAAAGAGGAAATTACACAACTGTATCATCAACATACCTCTGAAACCGGACAACTATTCGAAGATGACGCCGTAGAATTAGTTTGGGAACAAAC
>JAIRLW010000015.1 GCA_031259095.1 Planctomycetaceae bacterium
CGTAACGGTATTATTGATTTTACGCCGGCGACGGGAATTTTTTGGCGGGGCATACTTTGATAGCGGGTCATTTCGTAACGGTTTGACGGTGTTTTGTCGAACGCAATCCATGACGGTGAACCGTGGAAAAATGCGGGCTCCGTAACTCCAAGCGTATTAGGAATCCGTCCGCCGATTCGTACAATCGCAACCGGTTGCCCCATTGTTGCTGCAGCAGCAATCGGATCAGCGCTGCCGGAAACATCCGTTGAAATTTGCGTACCAAGATCACTGCGAACCGGCATTGCCGTCTGCGGATTTTCAAGATAAATAACTCGTGTTATGAATTTTCCGTCCAACGCCAACTCAATGTCTTCCTGCGTAATATCAATCCGAATCGGAAATTCCAACTCTTGACCTTGCGGCGGATAAGTTCGGGCAATAATTTTAATAGTGGGAAAAACTTCACAACCGGGTTGAAACGGAATATCCGTTATTCGTAACCGATAATCACTGCCGATAAGTAAACCGACCGCATAGGGAGTTGTTTGACGTTGAACAAATTGATCGTCGATAGCGAGCGTAATTTTTGTTCCTTCCGGCGTGTTGATTTTAACAGGCTGATAATATTGCGGATAATATTGCGAAACCGGCGTGTAAGGATAACCTGCCGGATTTCCTAAAGGCGCAACAGGAATCTGTGCGTATAACGCCGTTACAAAAAGAAACACGGTAATCGTATAAAATACCTTCATCATAACAGTAAAAAAGTAGTCCGTTGTTTGTCAGTTAAAGATTCAATGACAACCAACGGACAACAATTAACAAACGGTTATTACTATTACTCTTATTACTCTATTATTTGTATTGTTATTACAATACGGTTACGGAGCCAACGTCGGATTTTGCGGCTGCGGTTGTGACTCTACCGGTGCGGCAACGGCAGGTTGTTGCGCTTGTTGTTGTTGTTGTTGTTGTTGAGCCGCTAACTGTTGCAACTGCGAGGTGTAATGCGGGTGTACGAGAACATTTTGCGGATTAACACCAATCGGATTAACACCAATCGGACTCACCGGAGTCGGTTGCGGTACCAACACGGGTCGCGGCGCGGCGGGAATCGGTTCGGCACGAACAATCGGGTAACGATTAGGCGAATGCGATCCTTGCGGAAGTTGCGGCGGTCCCGGAATTCCTGTTGATGTTTTGGTCATCGGCGTTCCGTAGTGCGGAATATTAACGCCGGAAATAGTGTTTTGCGGAATCGAAGAACCATTGACCGGATAACCGCCTTGCGCCGGTAAACCTGTAACAAACGCCGGAGCAGTTAATACTTGCCGCTGTTTTTCCGCAACAGTACTACTCAAATCTTTGTTACCCATTCGGATAACCGCAAGAATTGCTCCGCGATTACTCGCTTCAACAATCGGATCAACGCCCGGCTCCAACTGTGTATTGACCAATGTCCCAACTCCAGCCATTGCCAATCCCTGATATTCAGGATTGGGCAAATACACGACTTTCGTAATAAAGTTACCGGAAAACACTTGATCGAAATCGTTGTCGGTAAACTCAATCGGGATGGAATTATGAGCCAAAAACGCCTGAGTTCGTGCCATCGTCGGCGCAATTTCAAGCGTTGGATAAAGTTCTTTTCCTTGCCGTCCCGGAATGTTTGATAATTTAAGGCGATAAATTGCGCCTTGCCCGAAATCATGGGTTGCCGGACAGACGCACGGCTCTGAATCGAATGTACCGGGGAATTTTGCATCCCAGTTAAGTGTCAACGATTCCAAACCGATGAAGTTAATTTGTGAAGTTGGTATAGCAACAGGTTGCGGTTGATGCGGAACCACTTGAGGCTGTGCCACGCATATCTTATCTGCTACCATAAAATAGGGGGGCGGTTGATACGAAACCGGTTGAGGCTGTGCCGCGGTTGGAATTTCGGGTTGACCAACATTGGGAATCCCAACACTTGGTATTCCGACATGGGATACACCTTGTCCGATAGAACCTGGTAACGAAGTTGGTTGGTACGATTCCGGTACGACACCCGGTCCAGGACCGTCCACTCCATAAGCCCGATAAGGCGATTGATTAAAACCGCCGGTCAAAATGGGACCTTGGCATCCTGCCAAAATTGCGAGAAGTGCTAAATAGGAACAACTAAATCGCATCAGGTTTCCTCCCCTTTTACGAAATGGTGCAAATTGCCTGTTTTGCTATCAATCACGGCAATTGCTGATTTTTGACTACAGGTTCTATGAAGGTTTTATCGTTGGAAGGCACAATTGCACTGGACGGCAAACACATTTTTTCTTACAATCACGTCCGTATTCTTTACGGTTACTCCATGTTTTGACCCTAAAGAAAAACAATTATTCTTCTAATCCTAGTTATTCGGTTATTTCCCATGCAATACTTTTGTAATTTCCTCAGAATTACTCCTCATTGTCAAAAAAGAGATAAAAATTTTTTCTATATTGTTTATCTTACTTTTTTAATTTTGTCTATTTATTTTTGTCAAACTGCTTTTTTTGCTCTTTCGGCACAAGATTTTGCACAAGAGGATGCCGATTCCGATTGGGGCGTAAAATATTTGAAGCAATCAATTGAGCAGGTTTTAACACTTAAAACGATTGAGAGTGATATTCGGTTGGATGTTTATGTTGACGGAAATGAATATTCCGCGCGGGGACGATATGAGGAGCAAGCGTTGCCGAAACCTTTAGCGGGAGAGTTTTTACGTTCGATGTACCGGTTGGACGTCAATTTTCTCACCAATATTCCAGCCGTTCCGGGTTCAGAACCTAATCGTATGACTGTTGTATGTCATCTTTCGGAAGATCGGGAACAAAATCAGATTTGGCAATATATGTCGATAGAAGGGGAAAAAACTTTTAATATTATTAAAATTGCTCCGGTGGAAAATGCAATTAAACAATCGAAAAAGGAACCGCGTTTCACTCAAATCAGTGAAGTCCGTAATTTGGGCGGTTTAGCAGGACAATTACGGCAAATTGATCGGTTTTACGAATTTAGTAAGCCGGCTCAAAGTGAAACTCTTGCGGAAGACGGTTCTATTGACGTTTTGAAGATTGTTGGTGTTCTGCGTCCTGCTTATTTCGATACTTTAATCAAACAGTTTGGCGGATTGGACAAGAAAAAAAAATATCCGCCGGCATTTCCTTCAGACATTGAGATTTGGCTTGGTCGTCAGGACGGATTCCCTTATAAGATTCGGTATTTGAATCGTCCTTCGGAAAAGTCTGTTAAGCGATCACTTCTTTTACAATCGTCCTATTTCAATGTGATTTTAAACGGTGAAGAAATCCCATCGGTTCGATTTGCAACATTTGAGCAAGGCGAATATCTCGACGGAGTTTTTGGTTTTCAGGATATAACCGCAGCGTTTATTAAATCGCTAGGTCTTTAA
>JAIRLW010000021.1 GCA_031259095.1 Planctomycetaceae bacterium
ATCTATCTTGTATCTTTGGCTACTGAGGTTGTTTTAAACAATCGTTAAGAAAATTAGGTGGAAATGAGGTTGTTTGGTCAATATTCAGACGTGTTAAAAATATTCCACTGATATATTACAAAAAATTCTTTATTGACCGCCACACCATTTTTACACTGATTTGCCGCGCACAAAAAGAGTTCTTCCCAATTTGCCTTACACATCCGATGGGAAATCGGGGATACGGTCAATAGAAAGGATTGAATTTCGAAACAAAAAAATTAGAAGTAATCAATCGTGTTGTGTTTTACAACTTTACTATTTCAAAAAACCGAAAGGAAACAACCAATTGTTTTAAAAACAATCTTATGTAACTGGCGGTTTTTAATCGCCAGTTACTTTTTTTTAACGTCCCAATCCCCCCGGACGTACTCCGCCGAAACCGCCGGAATTAGCGCCGAAACCTCCGCCGCGCATGATATTCAGGAACGGATTGTTACCGCCGCCGAAACCAGTGTTGCCGAATCCGGTGTTACCGATTCTGTTGAATCCTCCGAATCCGGTTGCGTTACTTCCGAAACGGTTATTACTGCCGAAACCGCCAAAACTATTGCTCGACGATGATGAAACAGAAGATCGGCTGGTTGAAAATTTCACCGAATCACCGTACACATTGCCAATGGTTTGACGGGCAAGATCAGGACTAATCTTTAACGGAAGAACGGTAATAATCGTTTCTGTTTGAACCGCAATCTCATCCAACTCCTTAACAAACGCTTCGACTTGCAAGAATAACGATTCCGGCGCGGAAACAATCAACGAATTTGATGGGCTATGCACACTGAGCGTCATCGTTGGTTCCGGCTCTTTGGGAGTGGCACTTCCGCCTTGACCGCCCATACGCATGAGTTGTTGAGCCATCGCTCCGGGACCGCCCTGCATTCCCGGAACCATTCCCTGCGGCATTGGCGGTATCCCCATCGGCGACGTTACGCCCGCCATCGGTGTTGGCGTTTGAATTTGATAACCGCCAGGCGTGCGTTGGTTGGAATTTCTGTTTCCGCCGGAAGTTGCCGGTGTTGCGGGATTACCGGTTCCGCCTTGAATCCGATTCGCGTACACTTTTTCAACAACCATCAGCGCATTTTCCACACGCATATTTTGTAAAGGAATCAGCCGCGGTTTCGGACGATTCAAAATATCGCCGCCTTGAATATCCGCCTGATCAAGAATCGGTAACAGCCGTTCTATGGTTTTGTGATCCACCGGATTCGCCTGAACAAACAACGCGTTGAGACGCGATTCTGCTGAAATCGAAACCGGACCGGTTTTTTCAATGGAGTCGCCACGTGCCAGCAACCCAAGAATTTCGACGCGCTGCTCGCCTTCAAACTTTGTCGAAGTATCCAACGAACCTGCACCGCTCACGCCAAACGTTGACGTGTTACCGGAATTCATCAATGTTTGCAATGTTTGCGCAACAACTTCCGCTGTCGAATTTTTGAGATAATAAACCTTAAGCCTTGTTTTTCCAAGCACGGATTCATCGGAAAGCATTCGGATCAATTCCTCCAGACGATTCAATGCTTCCGGGTCTTCCGAAGAAATCATCAAACCATTCGGACCGGACGAAATGACAACCGGAGCCGAAGAAGATTTGGAATCGGTTACGGAAACAGAATCGGTTTTCGAAGTTTTTGAAACTTCCTGAAGTGTTTCCAACTGTTTCTGTAATTCGTCAATCCGTCGTTTTAGTTCTGCAGTTTCCGAAGTTTCCAACGCCTGAATCGGTTGATAAATCGGTTGGTACGGCGATTCTGTTTCGGTTATTTTCGTCTGTTGAACCGGACGATAGAAAAAGTTCGTTCTGAATTGAGTTGTCGGCGATTCTTTTTCGAAGGTCTCATCAATGAGTTCGTCCACTGATTTTTCGTTCTTTTTATCTCTTTCCTCTTTGGGTTTCAGATCGTTGGTGGAACGCATGGGAACGATTGCGGACGGTGTTACAATTTTAATTTCATTCTGTTCGAGTTTGGGCCAAATTTCTTTGATTTGGTCAAGAACCAACGCGGTTGCCGCCGGAGAAAGCGGAATGTTACGAATGGTCGAGGTATTGGCAATGTTGCCGCCAATTCCGTTTTCGCCGAGTTTCTGGAGCAACGCACGGATTTCTTTAATCTGTGAAGCAGTTCCGCGAACAATTATTTGTCGGGCGGAAACATCGGCTTCAACAGTCGGAGCCGGAATGGTCGGCGTTGTTTTGGCGGTTGAAGCGGAAGCAGTCTCTCCAACTGTTGATGTTGCAAAAAATTTCTTGATCGATTCGACTGCGGAAAGAGGACTCAACCGTGTCAGCGGAATCACATCGATTTGCGGAACATTAAGTTGCATTTGCTTAATGGTTTCCCGAATGGTTGCATGATTAGCGGGTCGTCCGCGAGCGATAATACCTCCGGTTTTAGCGTCCAGCGATAACCGAACATCGGGCGTTCCGGCAAGCAATGTTTGAAGAACCGCAAGTACTCCAACCGGATCGGCAATTCCGGTATCATAAACATCAAATTGCGGCTGACCTTCAAGCAAGATATTTTTCGACGCAAAAGAACCATCTATCGTTTTGATAATTTCTTTCGCCCGTTCAATCATATCGCCGCGGCCGGACATCCAGATTTTGGTACCGGAAATATCGACTGCGGTTCGGAGCGACGTGTCGGATTCCTCAATCGCAAGAAGTTTTCGCATAATTCCGAGCGCTTCGTCGGCGGAAAGATTTTGCATTTCAATAGTATGAATGACGCTTGAAGATAACGCATCAGGATCGTCAATCTGTCTGATAATGTCACGAATCGTCCTGAGAGTTCCGGCGGTTTCCGTAATCACGATTTGTTGCGATTTCGGTAAGGCAACCAAACTGCCTTGCGGTCCCAATAATTTTTCCGCTTCCGCCTGAATAATATCCGGCGTTGTCCGATTAAGACTAAAAACACAACGGCAGATTTCATATTTTCCACGTTCATCAAGTTCATTCGGCGTAATAGGTTCCAGCAGGTTCGGCGGAATACCATCCGGCAGATAAACAACAAACATCGTGTTACCCTTGCGAATAATGGTGTATTCCTTGAACAAAAGATAGGAATTGAGAACGTCAAGAGCTTCGACAGGCGTGTAATATTGAGTATCCGTCAGATTCAACGATCCTTGCGGAATACTATCCGCTTGAAGCGATAATCCCGCTTGATCCGCAAACCATTCGATAACATCTTTCCAAGGAGCGTATTTAAAATTAAACCGAAGTTTTTTGTCTGCTTTATTTTCTTCTGGTTCCTTTTCTGCGGATAACTGTTGAGATTGCGGCAATTCCTCCTGTGGTTTGGGAACAACCGATTCCGGCGATGCCGGTTCCGGCGTTGCCGATTGTGGTGTTGCCGATTGTGGTGTTGCCGATTGCGGCGTTGCCGATTGCGGTGTAACGACTGGTTCAGGCGAGGAATTCGGTGAAAAAGTTTCGTTTTTCTCTTCCTCCGCGAAAATTTCGGTAAGTATTACCGTAAAACCAAGACCAAAAATTCTATGGAGCAGCAACATTCCAGCCGCTTGCGGTTTTTTGAGCGGTTCCGGTTGTTTAACCGGCGATTCCGTGTTGATTGGCGATGTTGTATTAACCGGTGATTTCGTGTTGACTGGCGATTCCGTATTAACAGTATTAACCGAATGATCCTTATTAACGGAAAAGTTTTTCTTTCCCGCATTTTCCTTCTCCTTTTCTTGTTCTTTGAGCGTGTCGATTCTAGTTTCGGCTTTTACCGGTTGCGGTTTGGGAATCTCTATCGGTTTTGGCAATTCCAGCGTTGACGGCTCCGGCTGTGGCGATTCCGGTTTGGACGGTTCCGATTTTGAAAATTCCGGTTTTAGCGGCTCCGGCATTGACGGTTCCGGTTTGGACGGTTCCGGCTGCGACGGTTCAGACTTCAGCAATTCCGATTTCAGCGGTTCCGGTTTTGGCGATTCCGGTTTCAGAGATTCGACGGCTGTTCCATTTTGTGGTTGCGTTGATGGAATTTCCGCCGTTTTTTTCCGGCAACCGAAACAACAAGTTTGGAACAAAATAAGAGTAAACAACAAAATCCTTACGAATTTTTGAGCATGGAAAAAACAGAGCATTTTCATTTGACAAACCTCCAGAACAATACTTAAAACAGTGAATACAATTGGACAATACCAGATAATTAACCATTATTATACCTTTTCGGACTTCAAAAATCGAGAAAAAAAGAGGAAAATGGTTAAATGCCAAAAAGAAAAATAATTTTCAGCGTAAATCGGGAAATTTCCAGATATTCCTAGTGGGCGCTTCTAAAAATACTTTTTCCTAACACAAATTTGATTTAAAAATCATTCATCCCCCTTTGTCTCTATCGTCTCTTGTTCAATTTTAGGGACATATAGGATTAGGGACAAATTGGGATAAATCATTCTATGATTAAAAAAGAATTTTTAAAGATCCCCAAGTATAAAATCGTCCGCATTGCCGACAGGTTGCCTATCTTTTATAAATGAGCGCGGATAGTTACAATGATTCAAACCTGTTCGTGATTTCTTGCAGGTCTCAATTGGAATGGAATACTTTTAGGCAACTTCTAAAAACTCATTTTTTGGTCAACCGAAATCGACTAAAATCGATTTTAGTCGATTTCGGTTGATTTTAATCTGTGAAGAAATAAGTTTTTAGAAACTCCTTTTATTTTTATGTTTTGAGTAATTCGATGACACCCGAAGTAATACTTTATACAGACGGCGCGTGTAGTGGTAATCCTGGACCGGGCGGTTGGGGGTTTATCCTGCGGCATCCGAAAAGCGGTAAAGAAATTGAACGTTCCGGCGGAGAAGAAGTAACAACAAATAATCGTATGGAAATGCTCGCTGTGATCGAAGGACTCAAAGTGCTCAACAGACCAACCAATGTCGAATTGGTCAGTGATTCAAAATACGTCCTGCAAGGTCTCAAAGAATGGATGCCACACTGGAAAGCAAACGGTTGGAAACGAAAATCAAGTGAATTATCGTCTTCGCTCAAAAATGTCGAACTTTGGCAGGAACTCGACCGCCTCGCGTCGAAACACCACATCAAAGTTACACATGTCAAGGGTCATGCCGGGCATCCCGAAAATGAACGCTGCGACCAACTCGCCACAAACGCCGCAAAACAATTTCAACGGAAAAATTGAATTGATGATAGTTAACTTCAATTTTAGGGTCAGAAGGGACTTTAGGGACGTCAGGGACGAATAAATTTTCAGGGACGAATAAATTTGGTGATTAAAAAAATTTTTTAGAAGTTCCCCAAAATGGTCGAGCGAAAAAATAAATTGGTCGGGAGGTATTTTTTTAGGCGATATTCTGTGATATACTCATCGTAACGTGTTTGAAACTTTCAGATTATTCTTAACTCTCTTTACAAACAACCATGTTTTTAGTTAACACAGAATTTGTACCCGGTAAACGGATTGTTCGGGTTTGTGGATTGGTTCAAGGCAGTACGGTTCGCGCCAAACATATCGGTCGAGATATTGCGGCGAGTTTGAAAAATCTTGTCGGCGGCGAGCTCAAGGGTTACACCGAACTCCTAAACGAAAGTCGCAACGAATCGCTTCGCCGAATGGTGGAACAAGCCAATAGTCTTGGCGCAAACGCGGTTTTGAATATCCGTTATGGAACCAGCGCGATTACTTCGGGCGCGTCTGAGTTGCTTTGTTACGGCACCGCAGTCGTCCTCGAAGACGCTTAGGAGGAAACACAATGCAACCAACAATGAATACGTGGGTCGAAAAAGTTGCCTTCAGAATGGCAATCTTTTTTATGATTCTTTTACCAATTCTCTGGTTTTTTGTACCGATCACTTTATCTGTTCTTCTCGCAGGAACCATGGAGCAGGAACAGATTGAGAAAGTGGTTGGGATGACAGCGGTGTTGTTTTTTGTCGGTACGGCGATTTTTTTTCCGCTCATGTGTATTGCCTGTTCGATTTGGATTGAATCTGCTCACTTCAAAGCGTTGGCGATTGCGGAAGGGGAATTATCGGACATGATGCTGTCCGATCTGAAAACATTACCGCCAAACTGGAAACCTAACGGCGCCATTTTTGTTTGTGAAAATGTGGTGATCGCAAACGATTATTTCAAAACGTTTCTCTGGTTTTTCCGAAAAATTATTGGAGGACATTCTCGAAGTTTTGAACGTTTAATCGAACGCGGACGACGTGAGGCAACCGTGCGATTACTTCGTAAAGCCAAAGAATGCGGCGCCAATGTTGTTTGGAATGTACGTTATGAAACCTCCATTGTCCGAACCGATTACAGTTGGGCCGGAGGAGGAAACAATAATAGTACCCAATCAATGGCTGGCGTCGAAATGATCGCGTATGGGACAGCGTTTTTAGTAGAGAGTTGATAGTGGAGAGTTGATCGTGGAGAGTTGATAGTGGAGAGTTGAGAGTATCGCAAGCGATATTTTTATCACACAACAAAAATTCCGCTTGCGGAATTTTTCACTATTAACTATCCACTATTAACTATTTTCATGTTTCATGTTGTGCTTTATCAGCCGGAAATTCCTGAAAACACCGGTGCGATTGGGCGTACCTGTGTTGCGGTTGGGGCGCGGCTGCATCTGGTCAAACCATTCGGGTTTCAGTTGGAACATCGGCGGCTCGCAAGAGCGGGAATGGATTATTGGAACCATCTCGATTATCAAATCGCCGACGATTGGAACCATCTCGTAACCGGACTGTCAGGCAACTACTGGTATTTCACCAAAAAAGCAGTACAATCTTACGCCAATGTTCGTTATTCCGCCGATGATATTTTGGTTTTCGGCAGTGAATCACGCGGACTTCCGGCGTTTATTCTTGATTCCGATCCTGAACATAAACATTGTGTTCGGATTCCGATGTTGCCGGAAGCAAGAAGTTTGAATTTGTCGGTAAGTGTTGGCGTTGCCCTTTACGAAGCACAACGGCAATTGGATTTTGAAGCGAAAAAATAGAATACTGCCGAAAGGTGAAACAAAACGTAATATATCAGCGGAATTTCCGTAATTCGTTATTTTGTATTAGTCCCGCAGGAACGAGAGGTGCATAACCGGCGGTGTAGCGCAGTGCAACCGCCGGAACGTCGCCTCTCAATCCCAAGCCCTGCAAGGGCGAGATAATCGAATCGTTACTTTAGTAGATCACCTCGCCCCGCGCGGAGGTTAAAAAGGAAGGGGTTCCCGATCCGTAGGTTGCGCAGTGCTGCACCTACAGTTATGCACATCACCCCCCTAGCGGGGTTAAAATTGAAAAAACAAAAATTCCGCTGAAATAGTACAAAAAAAGTTAAGAATTTATTTTATTTCCCATGTTACAAGATATTATTCAGGAATTGACTTGGCGCGGTCTGATTTACCAAACCACCGATGACACTCGTCTCGCTGCGTGGTTAATGGAAAAACCGCGAACAATTTACGCCGGTTTCGACCCAACCGCCGACAGTTTGCATGTTGGACATCTTGTTGCGCTGATGAATTTGCGGCGTTTCCAGAAATTCGGGCATCGTCCTATTGCTCTGGCAGGCGGTGCAACCGGAACCATCGGCGATCCAAGCGGAAAAAGTGAAGAACGAAAACTCATCACCAAAGAACAAGTCGAATTTAATATCAAGGGTATTGAACGGCAAATCCGTAAATTTTTACGTTTCGATCATTCGCCAACCGGTGCGTTGTTGGTTAATAATGCGGATTGGTTTTCTCAGTTTTCTTATATTGATTTTCTGCGTGACGTCGGCAAGCATTTTCCGGTGAATATCATGTTGGCGAAAGATTCCGTGAAAATGCGTCTCGAAAATTCCGAATCCGGTTTGAGTTTTACGGAATTTAGTTACATGTTGATGCAGAGTTATGATTTTGTCCATCTTTACAAAACGTATGATTGTGAAATGCAAATTGGCGGAAGTGATCAGTGGGGCAATATCACTTTGGGTTGTGAATTTGGACGGCGAATCGGTGTTCTCCCGAAACATGGGCAATTGCATGGTTTGACGAGTCCGCTCCTGACAAAAAGCGACGGCGGGAAAATGGGAAAAACCGAATCCGGTACGCTCTGGCTTGATCCTGCTAAAACGTCGCCTTATCAGTTTTATCAATACTGGATCAATCTCGACGATTCCGATGTGGAACGGACTCTTAAAATATTCACCGATTTAACTGCGCCGGAAATTGAAACAGTTTTAGCAACACATTGTTCCGCTCCCGAAAAACGCATTGCTCAAAAACGGGTTGCCGATGAATTAACGTTATTAGTGCATAGCGAATCAGGCTTGGCGGTTGCTCGAAAGGCAACGGAAATCTTTTTCGGCGGCGAAATTTCCGAACTGGACGACGCGCAACTTGGTTCCATTTTTGCCGACGTGCCAAGCAAGGAAATATCACGTCAACGGCTTGGCAACGGTTTAACGGTAACAGACGCTTTGGTCGAATCCGGTCTTTCCGTTTCGAAAAGCGATGCACGCCGGACGATCCAACAAGGCGGGGCGTACATCAACAACCGTCAAATCAAAAACTCCGACATCATGATCGGAACCGAACATCTTGCCGGTGAAAGTATTGTGGTTCTCCGCACCGGAAAGAAAAAATATGCCCTTTTACGTTTCAGATAATTTTATATACTCATTGCACTTTAAAATTCGGTTTTTATTTTTAGAACACAAAATATATTCAATAACCATTTAATTATTTTCAAGTCGAAAAATTGCACGATGAACCCTATTTTCGTGTCGAAATATTGTACAATATTTCGCCCTGAAAGGGCGCAAGCCGAAATATCGTAATCTTATTACTGCCGCCCTTACAGGGCTTATAGGATTTATATTTGTTACGTAGGGCGTTGCCCTACGCTAATGCTGATTGCCCCGTTG
>JAIRLW010000088.1 GCA_031259095.1 Planctomycetaceae bacterium
AATTCGGTTTTTATTTTTTTAATTTAAAATATTACGAACAAATGTTTCTGTAGTTTCAAGAAGGCGATGAGTTTTCGAGCCAAAATATTGTACAATATTTTGCCCTGAAAGGGCGCAAGCCGAAATATCGTAATCTTATTGCTGCCGCCCTTACAGGGCTTATATAGTTTATATTTGTTACGTAGGGCGTTGCCCTACGCTAATGCCGGTTGCCCCGTTGGGGCGATTTTAGTGAATATATTTTTAAAACGAAAACCGAAATTTCAAGTGTGAGGAGTATATACCGTTTTCACTTTAAAAACCGGTTTTATCTTTTCGTTTAACTCCGCAATTTAAGGTGTTTTTACAGTTCAAAAAACGATTTTCAAAAGGGCTAGGGTAGATAATGTATCGAGCCATTGACAAGTTTTTCGGATTCCTTCTTCAAACGGGATGGGAGTATAACCGAGTTCCTGTTTGGCTTTATCACACGAAAATGTCCAATCGACAAGGAATGTCCGAAGCCAACCGGGGGTGATGGGCGGGTAAACGCCAAAATATTGAGCGCGGAGTTGAAAAAAATAAGCAACAATCATCGGAATCACCCAATAAATTTTCAACTGAAAACGTTTTTTTCCGTCGATTCGATCAACCGTCTGAAACAATTGTTTGAGTGAAACGTTTTCTCCGCCTAAAATATAACGTTCTCCGATTTTCCCATGTTCCATTGCCAACAGGTGTCCTTCGGCGACGTCGTTTACGAATCCGTAGTTACCGATATTAACGCCGCGATTCAGCAAAAACGGAAAACGTCCGCGCCGGAAATCATGAATCAATTTGGAAACTGTATTAGATTCTGAAAACAAACCCGGTCCGTAAACCCGTGTCGGATTGACAATAATTAATGGTAAACCGTCGTTGATCCATTGGGCTGATTCCAATTCCATGAGAGTTTTAGTTTGTTCGTATTCGGTGAAACAGTGTTTGGTTATTCGCGGCATCGTTTCATTACCGATCCTTCCCGGCGGAGTGAAACCTAAAGTTACGATTGTTGAAGTCCAGACGATTCGTTCCACGCCCAACTCTTTGGCAATCGTAAAAACATTCCGTGTTCCGCCGATATTGATTTGTTCATAATCTTTCGGGTTGGGCGACCAATTTTTAGCGTAGGCTGCCAAGTGAAAAACGTATCGGCAATTTTTCATTCCTTGCCGTAACGATTCAAGACTGGTTATATCGCCGACAGTATATTCGACCGCTTCGACATTTTGTTTTGGTTCCGGCATTGTTCGGACGAGAGCGTTAACGGAAAAGCCGCGTTGAACGAGTTTTTCGAGCAGCACGGAACCAATGAATCCTGTACTGCCGGTAATAAATATTTTTCCTGCCGTGTCCATCATAGAAATTGAACGCAACAATTGAACTTCTTTACAACACTGTTTCAGCAACAGCAACCAAACAACATGCTCTGTTGGGGCAATAGGACGGAAACTTCCCGCCCTTGCGATTACAGAATAACAGATCGCCGCAAAATTAGCAAGAACAACATTAAGGCAACCTTCTAAAAACTCATTTTTTGATCGACTGAAATCGACTGAAATCGACCGAAATCGACTGAATATCGATGGAATATCGCTAAAATCGATTTTTGTCGATTTCAGTCGATTTCAGTCGAAGTTTTTAGGAGTTGTTTTTAAAAACAATTTGCGAAAATTAGCGTAATCAGCGGACGCCAATATTGGGAAATAAACCAACGAAAAATCACTTTCTTGGCAAAATATAGAACACAAAAAAATCACGATCCGTGATATTTTTCCGTGATATTTGATAGTTGAATTGATAGATTGAACAAGAATGTAAAATACGTAAAAAATAACGATAAAACAATAGGCTAATCCGGTAAAATCTATTATTCCTATCAATTTTCTATGATTTTTTTTGCCTCTAAACAACGATAACTTTTTCAACAAGATTTTGATAACAATATGTTATCAAGGACAACAATAAAACATTTCAATTTTGAAAGAAAGAATATCATGAACAAAAATCTTTGGTATTGGTTGAGTTTCACTCTGTTTTTTACCCTTTTTACCCAGTCGGTTACGTTGGCGGAATCAGCGTTTCAACAATCCTCGCCCTGCAAACCGGCAGCCGATGTTTCTTGCGAATCGTATTCGCACCCGACATGGTCGCTGTTCAAAAACAACAATTCCGGTTACGGCAAAGGTTCTTTGTTGGAACAAATCCAATTTGACGGTTGGATTCAGACCGGCTTTTATGCCAACAGTCACGGCGCAACAACAACACGGTCACGCGGAGCAAATTCTAAAGGAAGAGATGTTTCCTCGCCGGATTTTTCGTCCGGTAACAGTGCGTTGTTGACCACGCTTCGTTCCACCGATTGGCAGGTCAATCAATTTTGGTTGAACTCGCACAAAGACGCCGACGGCTCAAAAGGATTGGATTGGGGATTCGGAGCGGAAATTTTGTTCGGTACCGACGGTTGGATCAGTCAATCGTGGAACGACGCCGCTTTTGATTACGGTTGGCAAAGCGGAGACTATTTTACGTCCATTCCGCGGCTTTATTTCCAACTGGCTTATGCCGATTTATCGATAAAAGCCGGCAAATATGAAACGTTGGTCGGTTATGAACCATTCCGTGCGCCGGGAGGTTTTTTCTATAGTCATACGCCTACGTTTGCTATGGAATCTTATTCTCACAACGGCGCGTTGTTTGAATACACTCCCAACAACAAATTTTACGCCGCATTAGGTTACACCACCGGAACTGACGGCAGTTTTGAAAATAAATATGATGATCACGGACTTTTGGGATACGTTTCGTATCAGTTCACGCCAAACACCAGTCTTTCGTATGCTTTTCATGTTGCCCGCTACGGTAACGAACAAATTTATCCCAGCGGCCATTTACGTTGGTTTGGTAACAATAATACATTTTTTCATTCGCTGACCTTCAGTCAGAATCTTTCCAAAAAATGGTCTTATGCGTTACTTTGGGAATACGGCGACGCAAAAGACAGAACATCGGAAAACCATCGGATTATGTACGGCATAACGAATTATCTGATTTATCAAATTAATGACCAATGGGCGATTGGTTTCCGCGCCGGTTGGGCAAAAGATGACAAAGAAGACGCCGACAATATTTATGGCGGATACGGATGGGTCGGCTATTATCAGGGCGAAGTTTACAGTTACACGCTGGGACTAAAATGGAATCCGTATGAAAATATCAGTGTGCGTCCCGAAATCCGATATGATTATTGCGTTGATCCGGTATTCAATTACGGAAATAACCGCGATCAACTCTCCGGAGGAATCGGCGCAATCGTAACATTTTAGTTCTAAATATCCCCAAAATTCGTAATTATTTAATGAAAATTTTGCAACTTTTTCAACTTTCCGTCTTTTTTGCGTAATTTTGTGTATTCTGCGTTAAATTTCAGTGTTCAATTTCAGTGTTCAATTTAAACGCAAAATACGCAGAATATCGCAAAACACACAGAATATTAAGGAAAACTTGAATAGTTGCAAAAATTTCGAAATAATCAGACAAATTCAATCGCTTTCCGTTGTATATCACGGGATTGCCCGTGATATTTGCCGGAACTAACCACGAATCCGTGATATTTCACGGATTCAGTACAAAAAGACTTTGAAAATTTAAGACAACTCGGACAAATAAAAAATTTTTTGAAAAAAATCAACAAGTCTTAAATTCCAATGTTTTGTAAAAAAATTATCTAAAAATTTTTTATACAGACCTCTAAAATCTTAGTTAAAATTTGGTTTGGCATGATTCTTGCTTCTTAACAGACTTCAGTTGAAATACAAAAGTAATATCACTTTTTGTATGACTTGGCGGTAAAAAACGACTTTTCAAGTAACGGTCTATTTTATTTTTTTCCTTGCATGGCAGTTTTATTTCACGACAAACCAAGTCATAAACATCCTTGTTTTCATTCGGAAGCACATCAAAAATATGGGCGGATTCATTTACCGGTCAGCCCGTTTTGTAATATTCAATGTCGTTTTTGCGTGCGTTCCCGAAATGAGTTTGAACAACGTCCGGGCGTAACAAAAGATATTTTGAAACCGGAACAAGCAGTCGGTATTGTAGAACGGGCTTTGCGTTTGTGTCCAGAAATTACAGTGGTTGGTATCGCCGGACCAGGCGATACGCTCGCCAGTGAAGACGCTGTTAAAACATTTATGCTCATTCACGAAAAATATCCCGAACTCATTCAATGTCTCAGCACCAACGGATTGCGATTGCCGGATTATATCGGACAACTTCCACAAATCGGCGTGAAAACATTGACGGTTACCGTTAATGCGGTCAAACCGGAAATCGTTTCGAACATTGTCGCCTATATCGTTTGGAACGGCAAAAAAATTTCAGGAATCCCAATGGGAGAAATACTCGTCAGCCGTCAATTAGAAGGAATTCGTCGCGCGTCGGAATCGGGATTGACTATCAAAGTCAATACGGTGTTAATTCCCGGTATTAACGATGGGCATATCGAAGAGATCGCACAAACCGTCAGCGAAGTTGGAGCGTCCCTTTACAATATTATCCCGCTCATTCCGCAAGGCGAATTGGCCGGAATAACGCCGCCGGATTGCCATGAGAAACAAAACGCTAAAATGATTGCGTCACGTTATCTCGAAGTTTTCGAACATTGCAAACATTGCCGCGCCGACGCATGCGGTATTCCGGGTAAAAAAGATTTTTCCTCACAACTGTATCAGGAAAAAATGGAAACGTTTTCACATGGATAATTTTTTACTGTCACTATTTAGATTTCATTTTTAACAACCCAAAGGAACATTTTGTTTATGTCCAAAAAAATCAAACAAATTGCGATTTACGGAAAAGGCGGGATTGGGAAGTCCACCACAACATCGAATATCAGCGCGGCGCTCTCAACGCTCGGATATAAAGTGATGCAATTTGGTTGCGACCCGAAAAGCGATTCAACCAACACCTTGCGGAACGGTCAATATATTCCAACCGTTTTAGACACCATTCGTAATAAAACTAATGTGAATGCGCATGATGTGGCGTTCAAAGGGTTCAACGGTATTTATTGTGTTGAGGCGGGCGGTCCGGCGCCGGGTGTTGGGTGTGCCGGACGCGGAATCACGACCGCCGTGCAGTTGTTCAAACAGCAACACGTTTTCGAAGAACTCGATCTTGATTTTGTCATTTTTGATGTTCTTGGCGATGTTGTTTGCGGCGGTTTTGCGGTGCCGATTCGGGAAGGAATTGCGGAACATGTTTTTACCGTTTCCTCCTCCGATTTTATGGCAATTTACGCGGCAAACAATCTTTTTGCCGGAATCAAAAAGTATTCCAATAACGGCGGAGCCTTGCTTGGCGGCGTGATTGCCAACTCCATCAATAAACCTTATGCCAAAGATATTGTTGACGATTTTGTCAAACAAACCAAAACGCAAATAGTTGAATATGTTCCTCGTTCCGTCACCGTAACCCAAAGCGAATTGCAAGGAAAAACCACCATCGAAGCCGCTCCAGATTCCGCACAAGCCCAGATTTATCTTAGTTTAGCGCGAAAGATTGCGGGGCATGAACATTCCAAAACACCCGAACCGCTTACTGTTGAACAACTCCGCGATTGGGCGTCGCAATGGGCAGACCATCTTTTGACTCTCGAAACCGGAACAATTGAAGGTTCACACTCCAATATTTGACCATAAAATGGGAATCTCTGTCCCTAATGTCTCATTTATCCCTAACGTCCCTTCACGCAACATTTTGCGAAATAGGGACATTAGAGACGATAGGGACAAATGGAACAGGGAATCGACGCAACCGTAGGTGGGCAACCTTTCGGCGAAAGGTTGACTTGAACGATTCCCAATGACCCTTTTTTATTTGTCCCGCAGGGACTACTCACCAAAAAACTTTATTAACCGTAGGCTTTAGCCTACAGTCAATAAACAACACAACAAGTCCCGCTGCGGGACTAGAAATTGATAGGCAATCACCCCTTACGGTTAATAAAGTATCATCCCTAGCGGGACTAGAAAATGGACTGAATAATTACATTCCTTTTAATATCAATAATCACCAACCCTATGAATTATGTCAACACTAACAGAACCCTTACGTCAGAAGATTAATTTGAATGTTGCCGACTGTGAGACGCGGGAGCAACGTTTAGGGACTATTATCGGCTGGACAGGTCAAGCGTCGGAGCTTTCCGAACTTTCGAACAAAGCACGATGTGGTGCTGGCGGACGGCGTGAATGCGCTCTTTGCGAAACGCGGGGACCGTTCACGCAAGGTTCGGTGTGCAGCGAACAAATGGTCGAATGTCAGGCGGGCAATGTGCGTAATGCCGTTCTCGTTCAACATTCGCCGATTGGTTGCGCCGCCGGTCAACCGATGTATAACGGCATTTACCGTAATGGTCTTGCGATACGCGGTTTGCCGGTGGAAAATCTTCTGATCACCTCGACGAATCTCAATGAATCCGACATGATTTTCGGGGCGATTCTCAAATTGCATCAGACGATTCAGGATGTTTATGAACGTTATCAACCGGAAGCGATTTTTGTTTCGACTTCGTGCGCCACCGCTATTATCGCCGACGATATTGAAAGCGCATCCGCCGAAGAACAAGAAAAACTTGGGATTCCGGTGATTCCGCTTTATTGTGAAGGTTTTCGTTCCAAACATTGGAGTACGGGATTCGACGCCGCACAACATGGGATTTTACGTCAAATTGTCCGTAAAAATCCAACAAAAAAGCAAGACGATCTCATTAATGTTATCAATCTTTGGGGATCGGATGTTTTTACGCCGATGTTTGCCGAGTTGGGATTACGGGTTAATTACGTGGTGGATTTGGCAACCGTCGAGCAATTAGCGCAGTTGTCGGAAGCGGCGGCGACTGTCGGATTTTGCTACACGCTTTCGACCTACATGGCTGCCGCTTTGGAACAGGAATTTGGCGTTCCTGAAATTAAAGCCCCGCAACCGTATGGTTTTGCGGGAACAGACGCATGGCTGCGTGAAATTGGCCGCGTAACGCATCGGGAAGATAAAGTCGAAACCTATATCGAGAAAGAACATCACCGTGTTCGTCCGCTGTTAGAACAACTTCGGAACAAGTTAAAAGGAATTAAAGGTTATGCGGCAACCGGTTCGGCGTATTCGCATGGTTTGATTTCCGTGATGCGCGAACTCGGAATTGCCGTCAACGGTTCGTTGGTTTTTCATCATGATCCGGTTTATGACAGCGGCGATCCGCGTCAGGATTCGCTCAAACATTTGGTGAACCATTACGGCGATGTTCCCTCGTTTCATGTCAGTAATCGTCAACAATATCAGTTTTACGCTTTGCTGAAACAAATCAATCCCGATTTTATTTTGATTCGGCACAACGGATTGGCGCCGCTTGCGTCGCGGCTTGGAATTCCTGCCGCGCCGCTCGGCGATGAACATATCGCTATCGGTTATCAGGGAATGGTCAATCTTGGCGAGGTGATTCTCGAAGTGCTGGCACATCGGAAATTTCACGAAGATTTACGCGATCACGTTACTCTTCCGTATTCAGCATGGTGGCTCCAACAACATGATCCCTACATTTTGGCAAAACAACCGGAGTTGATTGATGAATAAAGATTTTATTGAAAATTAAAAACGTCCCATTAGTCCCTCCTGTCCCTAAAGCCCTAACATTCCGGTAGAGAGACCATTGGGACTAATGGGACATTAAGGACAAGAGAGGCGGCCCTCTACTTTCCCCTTTCCACTATTTTTAACTTTTTTCAGCAAACTAATATTATGTCTTTGAGAAAAATTAACGGTTTGGAGATTGCGCCGACGCATTCGATTAATCAGGTACGTTATGGTTGCACGCTTGGCGCGATGTACAGTGCGGCGGCGATTCCCGGAGTGATTCCGATTGCCCATTGCGGACCCGGTTGCGCCGACAAACAATTTATGGCGTTAGCGTTTTACAACGGATTTCAAGGCGGCGGTTATGGCGGTGGAGCGGTTCCGCCGAGTGTCAACGCCGGAGAGAAAGAAGTCGTGTTCGGCGGTAATGAGCGTTTGGAAGAACTGATCAAAGCAACCTTGAAAATTATGCGAAGCGACTTGTATGTTGTTTTGACCGGTTGTATCGGCGAATTGGTCGGCGATGATGTTGGGTCGGTGGTGTCGCCGTTTCAACAACGCGGCGTGCCGATTTGTTACGCGGAAACCGGCGGTTTCAAAGGCAATAATTTTACCGGACATGAATTGGTAACGCGGGCGATTATCGATCAATTTGTCAAAGACTACGACGGCAAGAAGGAAAGAAAATTGGTCAATGTTTGGTCGGAATTGCCGTTTCAAAACACATTCTGGCGCGGAGATTTGATGGAGATCAAACGGATTCTTGAAGGAATTGGTCTTAAAGTCAATATTCTTTTCGGTTTTGGCAGCAAAGGCGCAGACGAATGGAAAACAATTCCCAAAGCGAAATTCAATTTAGTTCTTTCCCCTTGGCTGGGACTGGAAACCGCCAAACATTTGTCGGAAAAATACGGTCAACCGTTTCTTCATTATCCGGTCATTCCGATTGGCGCAAAAGAAACGTCCAAATTTTTGCGTACTGTTGCCGATTTTGCTGGTCTCAAAAAAGAACCGGTTGAGGAATTTATTCGCCAAGAAGAAAAGGAATATTATTATTATTTGGAACATTTTTCTGATTTTTACGCGGAATATTGGTGGGGACTTCCGGCGCGATACGGAATTGTCGGCGACAGTGCGTATGTTCTTGCGGTGAGTAAATTTGTTGTCAATCAATTAGGTTTGATTCCCGCGTGTCATATTATCACCGATAATCCGCCGGAACAATTTCGGGAAGGAATCGAAAAAGAATTTCGGTCGCTTTCGCATGATGTTTCGGAAGAGGTGATTTTTGTTGAAGATGGTTATTGGGTGAAAAAGATTTTGGAAAATACCGATTTCGGACACAAACCGCCTATTATTTTCGGAACAACATGGGAACGTGATACGGTTAAAAAATTGGGCGGTCAAGTAGTGGAGATTGGTTTTCCGGCGTCGTATGAAGTGGTGATTAACCGATCTTATGTCGGTTATCGCGGAGCGTTCGCGCTGCTCGAAAAGATTTTTACCGCTGCTATCAGCGCGAGCGCGTGAACTTGGCGTAGGGACAAATGGAACTTAGGGACAGATGAGACAAAGAAATGAGAAACTTCTAAAAACTCTTCAGCCTCTTCAGCGAAATGTCTCATTAGTTTCTATCGTCTCCTAATGTCCCTAAAATCGATTTTTGTTTATCCGAGTGCAACATCGAGGAGCATCATCATCGCGAAACCGATAATGGCTCCGATTGTTCCGGCATCGCAGTTCCGATCTTCTTGTGAAGTTGGAATCAACTCTTCAACGACCACATAAATCATTGCGCCGGCGGCAAATGCCAGAGCAAACGGTAACATTCCCTGCATCAATGAAACTATTAAACAGCCGAAAATTGCCGCGACCGGTTCGACAAATCCAGAGAGTTGCCCGTACCAAAAACATTTTCTCCGTGAAAGTCCTTCACGCCGTAATGGTAAAGCAATTGCTGCGCCTTCGGGAATATTTTGGATACCGATTCCAATCGCTAACGAAAATGCCGCCGCAATACTGGCTGATTCAATCCCGGAACCAACCGCTCCAAAAGCAACTCCTACCGCTAATCCTTCGGGAATATTGTGTAGCGTAATAGCAAAAACCAATAAAAAACTGCGTCGCCAATTTGTTTGAATTCCTTCTGGTTGATCGCCGTCGCCGCTATGGAGATGCGGTAACGTTTTATCGACCATCCACAGAAAAAAACCTCCGGCAAGAAATCCCAAAACCGGCGGAATCCAAGGGAGCCAACCCAGTTCTTTACTCAAATCAATACTCGGCGCAAGAAGCGACCAAAAACTTGCGGCAATCATCACTCCGGAAGCAAACCCCAGCATTCCATTCATTGTTTTACGGTTAATCTCCCGAAAGGCAAACACCGCCGCTGCGCCCAACGCTGTTGCGCCCCAAGTAAAACACGTTGCTAAAATTGTTAATGATAATGAGGTGAGTTCCATAATCTGATTCGCCGAAAAACTATGTTCAATGGTCGATCAACAACCTCCTCTCCTTTGCACGGTTCTAACGAGGTTGTTGTGAGGAGTCTTTGTCCCTAAAGTCCCTTGATCTAAGGGACAATTGGGACTTTAGGGATCATTGGGACAAAGGTTTGTCGGCATTGCCGCCTTTCTAAGGAATAATTGTTGAGAACAAGGGACCCCAAGGCGTCGGACGGCTCAAAATGAGCAACCAATCCTTCACCATCAAAATCTGATCCGCACGCGGACCAGGAAGCCAATCTTTTATGTGTGCCATAAAATTCTCCTCGTTGTAAAATTTTTGATAAAACAAAATTCATACATCGAACAAAACAGATGTAATGTTCCTAAAAATTACGCCCAATTCTGAAAATCTCAGCATAAAAGGGGGTACTTTTACGTTAAACGGGGGTACTTCTACGTTAGAAGTACCCCCGTTTACGTTAGAAGTACCCCCGTTTACGTTAGAAGTACCCCCGTTTACGTTAGAAGTACCCCCGTTT
>JAIRLW010000161.1 GCA_031259095.1 Planctomycetaceae bacterium
TTTTACCGAAAAGAGATTCGCCATTCCAGAGGTTGGAACAAAAAATGTCGTAATCTATCAGCGGAATTATTATTTTGTGATCGACTTCATGATATTTTTCCTACGCCCTGAAAGGGCAACGGAATAGTGGATAGTGGAAAGTTGATAGTGGAGAGCGCCGCAAGCGGAATTATTGCCGTTTGGGTAGTAATCCGCTTGCGTAACTCTCCACTATCCACTATCAACTATTCCGTTGCCCTTTCAGGGCAATACTTTTTTAACCTCAAACAAAAACTCCACTGATATAGTACGCCTCTTTTATATTAGTGCAAAAGTACGTGTAATATTAAAAAACCCTTAATTTACAGTGTTTAATTTCTGTACTTTTAGGAAAGTGCCGTTTAATTTAATCAAAAAGTCATTTGGCAAAAGGTCGCCTAACGGTACAGGCGTTGAATTTGACCGTATCGGCGACATCTGACTTGCAATACTTTTTATAATCTGTATAATTCGTAAAATTTACATTGAACCGACTTTGTGTCGGTATGTTGTCAACCCCCATTTCGCACCGAAAAAACTATGTATTCCAACGACGCCGCAAAAACAAACTCTGGTTCTTCGCATCACTCAGGACGACTTGCCGGAATCACTCCGCAAGGACTTTACGATAAATGTATGGCTCTTGCCAGTAATCTCTGGTGGAGTTGGCATCCCGAAGTCATCAACTTGTTCCGGTCGCTTGACCCAATCCGTTGGCGGCAACTCGGACATAACCCTATCGCGTTGTTGCGCGAGTTCACACCGGAACGTCTTGAAATTCGCGCCGCCGAATTGGTTCTTTACACGCGAATCGATCAGGCATACCGCCGCATGATGGAATACATGAATAAGCAAACTCCTTGGGCGCGTCGTAATGTCGGAGTGCTTGGGTCCCAACCAGTGGCGTACTTTTCGCTTGAATTTGGCGTTCATGAATCGGTTCCGATTTACTCCGGCGGTCTCGGCGTTTTGTCCGGCGATCACATCAAAAGCGCCAGCGGTCTCGGAGTACCGCTTATCGCGGTAGGACTCTTTTACAATCAGGGCTATTTCAAACAGCATCTTGACGGCAACGGTTGGCAACAAGAAGAATATCTCGACACAATGGTCGAATACCTGCCTTTGGAACCGGCAACCGATCCCAAAGGAACAAAAATTACCGTCTCCATCCAAACACGTACCGGAACTATCTACGCTAAAGTTCGGCAAATGAATGTGGGACGTGTTCGCCTATTACTTCTTGATACCGACCTCGAAGAGAATCAACCCGAAGATCGGCAACTAACAAGCCGGCTTTACGGCGGGAACAACCGAACTCGTATTCGACAAGAAATTGTTTCCGGAATCGGCGGGATTCGGGCATTAAAAGTGCTGGGGATTACGCCGGGCGTTTATCATCTCAACGAAGGACATAACGCTTTCGCAACTCTCGAAGCAATCCGGCAACGTATGAACGACGACGGAGTCAGTTTTGACCACGCTGCAAGCGATATTGCTCAGAAAACGGTATTCACCACCCATACGCCGGTTCCGGCAGGACATGACCGTTTTGATAGTAATTTAATCGAAGAACATCTCGGTCCCCTACGCGATGAACTCCGAATCGATCATGGACATCTCATGTCGCTTGGACGTGTCGATCCCAGTAATAACAATGAACCGTTTTGTATGACCGTGCTTGGATTAAAAATGTCCCGCTACGCAAACGCGGTTGCATCGTTGCACGGTGTGGTGTCGCGGAAAATGTGGCATTGTCTGTGGCCGCATTTGCCCGAAGAAAAAGTCCCTATCGGGCATATCACCAACGGCGTGCATGTTCCAAGTTGGATGGCATGGCAAATTAACACGCTCTTTGAACGGCATTTATCCTCTTCTTGGTCAGAGGAATCTTATGACCCTAAAGAATGGGAAGCAATTCAAGGAATTGATCCGGGCGAACTTTGGGAAACACATTGTGCGTTGAAAAATTTGCTTGTTGCGTTTGTCCGGCGGCGCATTAGCCGTCAGTGCCGGCGGCGCGGCGAAGCAGACGAAATAATTGATCGGGCAAGAACGGTGTTAGACCCGCAAATTCTGACTATCGGTTTCGGACGACGCTTCGCCACCTACAAACGGGCAACATTGGTCTTAAACGAAATTGACCGTATGGCGAAAATTTGTAATGATCCTGATCGCCCTGTTCAGTTCATTTTTTCAGGTAAAGCGCATCCGGCTGATCATCCGGGTAAAGAATTTATTCAAACGATTGCTAATCTTCGTAACGATCCGCGATTTGCGAATCGGTTTGTGTTTATCGAAGACTATGACATCAATGTTTGTCGTCACATGGTTCAAGGCGTGGACGTTTGGCTCAACAATCCGCGGCGTCCGCTGGAAGCGTCGGGAACCAGCGGGATGAAAGCGGTTCTCAATGGAGCGTTAAATCTGTCGGTGTTGGACGGCTGGTGGGCTGAAGCCTACGATGGAACAAACGGCTTTGCAATCGGGAACGGAACAAGTCATGCGGACGACAAAATCACGGATCAACGCGACGCGGCAAGTTTGTTTGATGTTATTGAAAACGAAGTGGTGCCGTTGTATTACGATATTGACGAACACGGTTTACCGGCACATTGGATTAAACGGATGATGAATTCGATTAGTACCTTAGCGTGGAGATTCAGCGCACACCGAATGGTTGCCGATTACACAACAGAAGCCTATCTCCCCGCCGCTGGAGGAACAAGTTGCAAAATGGAACGATGAAATAGTGGAAAGTGGATCGTTGATAGTGGTGCAAGCGGAATTTTAACCATTAAAATCAACCGAATTCGACTAAAATCGACTAATATCGATTTCGGTCGAAGTTTTTAGAATTTGCCTATAAACAATCTTATGAATAAGAATTTGTCGTTTACGCAACAGTTATTTTCGGGGTTTTCGCCGCAGGGGTTGAAATTCTTTCACCATCTCAGAGCGAATAATAATCGTGATTGGTTCGCGAAACACCGTAATGATTATCTTCAATTTATTGCGGAACCGACGAAACAATTAGTGGGGTCGTTGGCTCCGATGATTTCGGAACTTGATTCGTTGGCGATTACTTCACCGAACCGTGTTATTTCCCGTATTTACAGGGACATTCGTTTTTCCAACGATAAATCGCCCTATCGTCCTCGAGTTTTTTTTGCTTTTAAGCGCGAGGTAGAATGCTGGACGGAAACGCCGGCTTATTTTTTTCAACTTGATGAAAAAGAATACATGTACGGAATGGGTACTTATTCCGCTTCGGCGGCGACCATGCGGCGATTTCGTGCGATGATTGACGACGATCCGGAACGTTTTCGCCAAACAATAGAACCGTTTCGCCGAAGTAAAACCCTCAAACTGGAAATAGAACAATACAAACGCCGTTTACCGAATGAACATTCGGCAATGATTGACGCATGGTATCAGACGAAAAATATTGTCGTTCTTGCCCGTCGTGAACCGGATAAAACATTGACGTCGCCAAAACTGGTTAATCTGCTGATAGAACAGTTTGTTCTTTTAAAACCGCTCTATGATTTCCTGTGGAAAGCCGTTGTATTGCAATGAAAATTTCCTGAGTATTTCGGAATTGGGTAGCAGGCTGGTCAATATCAGGTAGGCGACCCTTTTCAAAAGACCGCGCCGGCTGCCCTTGTGTGCGGATAGAAATTTGTGTTGTCTGCCGTTTGGCTGTCCGATTTCCTGCCGAACACAGGGGCAAAGTCGGCTATCGCCGACCCGATGTTTCAGGCGAAACATCGCCGACCCGCAAGCCAATGCACAAAACAGCCAATATCCTCAACCGGTATTCCGCAGATGAAACAGTACAAAAATCCACGCGGGAACGCACAAAATGAAATAAGGTTGTCCGAAAAGAGACGCAAATGTTAAAACAGAATCAATCGGCGATATTCTCCTGTTCATCTCATCATTGTTCCACGATTTTGCAAGCGGCATAATATGGAACAAAAAAATCATCAACAGAACTATTGACCCAATACCGAGAATAAAAAGAATCGTAATATATCAGCACTTTCTTAAAAAAAGTAGTTTAATCTCCTTATTTTTAAGTATTTTTATTTTTTTGGTCTGTTTGTTTTCCGATATAAAGAGTCCCAAAATTATTCCTGTTTTTCACGCAAAAATTGTATTCGCCCTGAAAGGGCAGTCGGATTATAGCCTACCCCAACGGGGTAGGTTCCAGTCATCCTACCCCAAAGCCCTGAAAGGGCATCAGGATTATACGGTTTGTCATTTAATCATCTTCCCGTTGCCCTTTCAGGGCATCGGTTGGGAGGAACTTAACCCCACCCCGTTGGGGTGGGCTATAATCTTGACGCCCCTATCGGGGCTAATGTAAAAAACAAAAAATATTTCAAAAAGTAGTTTGTTATTTTAGGAAAGTGC
>JAIRLW010000204.1 GCA_031259095.1 Planctomycetaceae bacterium
TAGATTACTTTATTTTTTAACGATTCCGTAGTTTTTCCTTCATATTCGGCGTGTTTTGCGATATTCGGCGTATTCTGCGTTTAAATGGAACACTGAAATTTAACGCAGAATACGCAAAAGGACGCAGAAAATGCAGAAAAGAAGTAGTTACAACGATTCCGCTGATAGATTACAAAAAATCAATTAATCAAAAAATCAATTAATCAAAAAATCGTTTATGGCGCAAATGATGTTTGGATCACCTTGGTCTTAGTGAGCGGCAAATTTTTAGGATACTGATCACCTTGAAATTCGTAATAGGTTGGAACGATCTGATCGGCTGGATAATGAAACACTTTTGAAACCGGTATTGATGAATGGGACGTTGGAACCGAATAGGTAGTCGGTTGTTGATTTAAGGGTTGCCAACTCTCGGCAGGAATCGCATTGACATGCGGCGGCAACATTCCCTGATTATTAGAGTTGATAAAAACTTGGGCACGCTGTCCTTCAGGATTATTAAAAGTGGGAAACGGTACTGAAGTTTCCATTGTTCCCTGACTTAATATTCCTCCGCGCGAATTCGGTATCACCGGCGGCGGCGTAGTGGGCGTCGCGGCGCGAACCGGATACGGAGCATTGACATTAACATTGGCATGCGTGTTGGAATGAGCGTTAACATGCGTGTTGGAATTGATATTGGCGGGTTGAGAAGCAAAAAACGGTTGCGGAGTCATGGTGTTACGTTTGGCGAGGGATTCGTCCCGTTTGTGGTCCAAAAATTTCGCTCTTTCGAAATCACCCCATTGCCGATACAACAACGCCAATTCCTGATACGCTTGGTCTTCGCCTACGGACGCTGAAAAATACCGCAAAGCCTCAATCGGTTTGTTCTGGCGGGCAGTACAACGTCCCAGATAATAAAGCAACCGGTTATTGTCGGGATAATGAATCAAGGCATTGCGTAAAATCACTTCGGCTTGTTTCAAATCATTCCGCTCCATCAGAAACAACGCAAAATCTCCGGCAATAATCGGAACATTTCCGCCCAAAGCATATTTCATGGCATAACGGAAATAAATGCCGGCATTTCGGATTTCGGATTGTTTCCAGGCGATTAATGCCAAACGGTGATAGGGTGCGGCCAGAGTACCGTTGGCGGTTTGTTTCTTGTTGGCGGCGATAAAAGCGTTATAACTGCGAACCGCTGCAAGAAAATCACCCTGAACTTCAAAATCTAATCCCTGTTTATAGTGATCTTTGGCGGTTGCGGTCGTCGATTGTGTTGCAGAGTTGACATAATCGGGAGCGGAATAACTCTGTTCTTTTCTCAACGCTTCAATCATTTCCTGACCATCGTCAATATCTTCAAGTGATTCTTTATCTTTGGACTCTTTGGAGGGGTTCTTCTTTTTTGACGAAGAAAAAAGCGACGTAAAATAGGATTTGACTTTATTGAACGATGATTCTTTGGTTGTTGCGGTTGATTCTTTGTTTTCCGGTTCGGTCTTTTTTTCTGGAATGAATGGAGCGGTTGGAGTTACGGAGGTTGCCGAAGTGGAGAGCGACACGGAAGGTGAATTTTCTGACGGTTTGGCGGAATTGGTTGACGGCGGAAAGTGTGCCGATTGTGGCGTCATTTCCCGATTCGCCATATAAATCGAATTATTAGAGGAAGAAGGATAACCTCCATAACTGGGATAGCCTCCGTAAGGACGGTCATATTGCGCATAAACGATCTCTGTTGCTATCACAACAGAGATGATAACCGTCAACTGAATATAATAAAAAAAGCCCTTTTGCATTTTTTTCCTCGAACGAGTTGAGACTATCCGCAAAATCATCGACAGACTTTTATCCACTCCTTCTTTCGTCCTATCGAGTCAAAGGACAGTTTTTCTCCAATGCGAATGAGCAAAGGAAACGATTTTGAGAAAAACAACAGACTACGATTTATACATTCTGATTCCCTGCTAAAATCGATTATTTCGTCAGACAAGGCAAATCCGGTACCAGAAGCAAAAAAGAGAAAAAACATAACTATTCAAGAGTCTGTCTGAATGCGGAAAACGCTTTGATCGACCAAATTCGACCAAATTCGACCAAATTCGACTGAAATCGATTTTGGTCGATTTCAGTCGAGGTTTTTAGAAGTTCCCTTAAACAACATTTTAGGGATATTTAGAGACAAATTGGGACTTGAAATAGAAACTTGACTTGTTATACTTAATTCGGTTTTTGAACACGGAACATACAGAAAAGAATTTACAAAAATACCGCGTCTTTCTGTGATTTTCATATTCAAAGCAATAACTATTCTGATTATTTCAGATTTTTGGAGGGGATGTCAACAATCAAGAGGTAGGCGATGTTTCGCCGAAATTTTTTGATTAATTGCATCGGCGATAGCCGACTTGATAAGGCCGCTTACCTGATATTAACCGGACAATATCCCCAAAATATAAAATAATCAGTTAATATTCATGTTTTTAATAAACTCATAAGGTCAATCAGAAATACAAAATTACGAACAATGAACTATATTCCGATTTTTTTCTGTTGCTTTCTGTTGCTTTTTCTTTCCGGTTGCGATTGCCGGAATAACGCGAAACATACTAATATTGTCTTCACGGTAGAAGGCGGAGTGAATACGGACAGCAATCTTCGTCGGAAGGACGACTTTAATCGGTCATTCACTGTCCTTGATTCGTTGGAGGAATCTCCTTGTCTTTCTGAAACGCCCGGTTATGAAAAACTTGTTCGTATTACCGACTGGCTCAATAAGTGGATTCAACGCCGCGTCTCGGACGAAAACTGGCAACCGGATTCCGACCTGCTCGAAATGGAAATCGTTACCCGAACCGTCGCCGCAACCGCATTGGAAACCGTTCGGTTACTCAATCTCGTGCAAGGGAAAAATGTTACCGATGACGACGGGAAACCGATGGCGTCTTCGGAATCGCTGGAAACGGAACGTAAAAAAATAACGGAACTTTTGTCACGGCTTGTTACTGAATTAAAAACAATGTCGGTACAATGCAGTGTTCCCGGTGTTGCCAACTATTCCCAATCAGTCGCCAAAATTCAAGAGAAATTCGTCGCACTGGAAAATATTCCCAACCTCAACGCCGCAGGTATCCGTAACTTCACCCGACAACTCGAAAATGAAACCCGCGATTTCACCGAAATTGTCGGAATGTTGGAAAAATACGCCGCCGAACTTCGTGTCGAAGGACTGTTTATTCAGACTTCCGATGTAGAATATCTGAAACAATGCACGTGGACTCGCAATCTCTCCAACTGGGCGCGTGGTGAAAAACAAGTTTTGCTCGACCGTGCCGTGAATCTGCTGGATTGGACAACCTGTAATATTGATTTTCGGGAAAAAACGGTTCAGATTAACCAGAACCAAACGATTGATATGCCGCAACAATATCCATGGCAAACGTTATTACTTGGTTACAGTACGTTGTGGGATCGAACATGGCTTTTTATGGAACTGCTCCGCCAACAACGAATCGACTCGGTGTTGTTGTCGGTACCGTTGCCGGAACAGCCGGATTTACCGTTATTTTGGGCGGTTGGCGTTCTTCTGGACGGTGAAGTGTATCTTTTCCTTCCGCCTTACGGAATGCCGGTTCCCGGTTACAGCAAACCAACCATCGGCGAAGACGGCTCGCTGATTTTTCCCGAAATCGCAACACTTTCACAAGTTCTTAAAGATGATCAATTACTTCGGCAACTCGATTTTTCCGAACAACAGAAATTCCCGATCACGTCAACCATGCTTCAGAAAACCGCCGCGTATCTTCTTGCCACTCCTGAATCCGCGTCCATGCGTATGAAAGTTCTTGAATCAGAATTAAGCGGCGAACAAAATATGGTGCTTTACACGGATATTCAGGAACAACGACGTTTGTTCAGTGCGATTCCGTCGATTAAAACGGTTGAAATTTGGAAATATCCGTTCCGAACAAAATTTGAACAATTATTTGTCGGACAGCGCACCCGACTTTTTATGGAACCGTTGGTGATGCCGAATCAGAGATTGCCGGATCCGAAACGGCAGGATATTCCTTTTCCACTGTGGACAGGACGCGTTCTTTATTTCAAAGGACAACACCTCGGTCAGCAAAACGCCATCACCGCGTATCAAAATGCCCGCGTTCCCGACCGTGATATTATGGAATATCGGAAAATCGATCCTAATTTTCGCAACAATCCTGTTCTAGCGGCTGGAATCCAAATGGTTGCGATCAATGCCGGTTATTGGCTTGGTTTGGCGTCGTTTGAAGTCAACTCCATTTCCGCTGCCAAAGATTTTTTGGACAATATCTCACACGGCGCACTGAATCCATGGCAAAACGGCGTTGAATATGCTTTGGGACGTATTGCCGAACGTGAAAAGAAATATGACGACGCGATACGATATTATGAGCGAACCGCCCGAAGTCCGGCTGGACCCGGTAATCTCTTGCGGGCAAGATGGTTAAAAAATGCCGACGCCGTTCATAAACAAAAAACAACAAATTAAAATGAATAAAAATTTTTGAGAACCTCTACAAATTCGTTTTTTAATCACAACGTTTCATGAAAAATCAACATCATTTGTCCCATTAGTCCTTATTGTCCCTAAAGTCCCTTTTTATAGGGACAATAGGGACCAATGGGACAAATAATCAAAATTAAAAGAATTAAAAATCTTTTGGCAAACTATGAAAAAAACAACGATTACTGTATTGATATTTTTATGTGTTATTTTGACAACGGTTCTTCCGCTTCAAGCGGAACGAATTAATATTTTTCGACCGAGTAAAGATAAAGAGACTTCGTCGGATGATTCGGAAACGTCATCCGGCAGCAAAACAAAAGTCAGTCAGGAACAACAAAAAAAATGGGAAAGTATTACCGGATCTGTCCAACAAGGAAATTCAGGAACAGCGTTATCGTATTACTATTTCATTCTTCTCATTTTCTTTATTCTGGTGATCATCCTGTTTTATTTGTTGCACAAATTTTATTGGGAACAATATATTTTTTCTCAGGAGAATCCTTGGAATTTGTTTCGAGAGTTGTGTTCGGCGCATGGATTAAACCGGTCGGAGCAACAACTTCTTCGCCAGATTGCGGACGAACAACATTGGGAAAATCCGCTACAAATTTTTATTGAACCGTTACACTTAAAATCGGCGTTGGATCATAAACGGTTTGAAAAATCGCGTCCGATGATTAAATCTCTTTTGATAAAACTTTTCGATCTGGACACGAAAGACGAATTGCTGATAGAAACGCAAGTCATTGAACGCGCAACAACGCCTCTGACCACGACAATTATTTATCGGCAAGATGGAAAAACCAAAGGCGAACCCAGCGGAATCAGAACCGCAGAATAAATTATAGTTTTCTACCAACATCTTGTCCCTAACGGGACAGAAATATAAAAATAATTTTTATGACAGCAAAGAGTATATATCTGAACTGGATATTTGTAATACCTTTAACAAAGCGATAGCAGCATTTTTAACAGCCCGCCAAGCAATGCAAAAGGCAATCCGGACAGCGACGTAATAATGACTTCAAATATAAATAACTTCTGGTGTTCTATTTTCCATGATCTTGCGTTTTGTTAATGGTGAATCTAACAACAAGTATAAGTAATGTACAACAAACACCCGTCCAAGCAATAGCGGAAGCAATGTTAGGTAAAATACCCAAGAAACCGCCTGTTTTATACATGAGTACAATCTTATCGGAATCGAATATAAAATCAAATCCGTCAAGTAAAAAATCACAGAAGTAGTGATAGATGTTTAATAAAAAGTAAATCCAGCCGTTGCTTTGAGTTGACACAGCGTCACAAAAAGGTTACGTTATTTTTGTTTAATGTAAAACCATCGTAATTCTTATCTCTGCACTTTCCTAAAAGTACGATAATAAATATGCTTAAATTTAAGGGTTTTATTAAGTGGTTTTTAATATTTGCCTCTTTGTAACTATTCAGTGGAATTTTTATTTTGTGATTAACTTCA
>JAIRLW010000331.1 GCA_031259095.1 Planctomycetaceae bacterium
AACGGAACGTTGGTATAGAAGTTTGCGAAATCGGACTGACAGTATCTATCACGGAACCCTCAGAACCGCCGCAACCCCGCATCCAGAAGGGATTGTTACCGGAGAGCGCAGGCATAGCAGAGTAAACTGCCGTCTGTTCTGTGAACGGCAGTATCCAATAATGAACGGAGAACAAGATTACGCTGGGACAACAAATGGAGAGATCTGGTTCTTCTTTAAAAAATGTTGCCGGCGTTTTCAATCCGGGCAAGCACCCCTTTGCGGACTCGTGGTTATGCAGCGCAAGCCCGAACTGTTTCTGATTATTGGTACATTGGGCACGTCTTGCGGCTTCCCTTGCCGCCTGAACCGCCGGAAGCAGCAGAGCAATTAAAACGCCGATAATCGCAATCACTACCAGAAGTTCCACCAGCGTAAACGCGGTGAACAGTAAAGAGCGGGAAGAAAGATGTTTAGAAAATTCTTTACGATTTTCTTTTAATTCTTCTCCATCTAGCCTCCCCCCCCCTATTTTAACAAAAATTGACATTAATTTAGAAAAAATCAACATCAAATAGTTTACGGGATTTCTTAGCGAATTTTTCATAGTAAAGTTTCCTTTTTGAAAAATGGTACCAATACTGAAATGATCATGAAACATCCGCCGTAATATATTACGGCTAAAAAATGCGGCACAGATTCAATATTGTTAAATCAACACAAAACAAAATTTGCAAAAGTAAAAGGATTGTAACAATCGCCTTGTATGAGTTAATATGAGTAATACGTTAATCAGTGTTAATTATTGAAGGAATTAGTAGTTGTTCCAGAGCAAGATTGTTCAGTTCAGCATTGAGCTGTTCAAAAACCGGTTTGCCGACAAGGAATGTAAAAATTTCATCGGCTTTCTTTTTTGGATCAATATCCGTAAATTGTTCCGGATACATCGTTTTAGCAACAAACCAAGCGTTAACAAGTACAGCATCGTGATTTTCGAAATAAAAATTATTCGGCAAAAGCGTAAATACCTTGTTTTCTTTGACCGCTTTGAGGGAACGATATGCCGGATCCGTTCGAAGTTCAGTCAAACCGCTCGCCTCGCCAAGATAAAGTGTTGCAAGATCAAGAAACAAAATGTCGGGATTCCATTCAATAATCTTTTCTTTGGAAATCATTATTTGGCGTTTACCAATAATTGAATCGTTTTCTTTAACCGGGTTGTTGACCTCGGCAATAACAAACGGCGGATAACCGGCTTCGGTGGAATTAAATGCGTGGGAACCGCTATACGAAACACCGCCGACATACGCCAACGGTTTAGAATCTTCCGGCGGTTTTTTATTTTTTATACGCAACTTAATTTCCGTCATTTCACGGTAAAAAAATTCGAGAACCGCTTCGGCACGTTCACTTTTACCGAGTGCTGAACCCATGAGCCGAAGTCCGCTGTCAAATTCTTTCCGGTCCGCTGTAATACTGCGTAACGGAATCAGTAACACGGGAATACCGGTTCGCTTTGTAAGTTCTACGGGATCATAACCGCCGTCATCCGCTTTGATAATAAGTTGCGGCAGAATTTTAAGATTCAAAAGAGTTTCAGGATTATCTTTTCCTCTTTTTTCACCGCCAATCGGCATGTCATAAAATTCAGGATGAGCCGCCAAATATGCTTTCTTTGAACTCCGTCCGTGTTCTTGATGTTCGTGGGTATCAACAGCAACCACTTTGTCGGCGCATTCCAAATACACGGCAAGACGTAACGTTCCGCCGCTGCAATAGATACGGTCAATCTTTTTCGGCACAAGACCTTTTTGACGGTATTCATTCAGTTGCGGCAATGTCCGAATCGGTTCAACCGGCTTGATAACGGCGGATTGCCGCATACAACCGGTAAAACAGATCAGTAAAAAAAATGCTATTTTCCAAAACTGAAACAATATCATTGAATTAGGCACAAAAATTAGGGAGAAATAGAAATATTGTTTTGACCGGATTGTTGTTTCGCAAGACATGGAACACAAATTTTCTTTCCGTCTTTTTCTTTGATTAACAACGTCTCAACACCTTCACCACAGAAAGAACAAGGAATATCTTTTTTTGTCCGTTTAATATCGGGCATTTCTTCCAAAGGTTCCTGCACAACAAAAAGATCGTCAAACGGCGCCGACATAATATATTCCTGCATTGCAGTATTTCTTGCTTTGGGGTCATCGGAATTGATAGATTGCATCTTTTTTTGAAACTCCGGTGTTTCTTTCATTTTCCAAAGTAACCTGACTTTCTTACCGTCACGCGGACGATAAAAATTAAAAGCATGTTTACCGTAACTGTTTTTAACAATCATATTGCCCTTTCCGGCAGTACAATCAAGCACGATCTGGAATGCGTCAACACCGCACATTCCGATTTCCGAAACAGCAATGAGTCTGTTTTCCGGTTTACCCGTTTCAAATTCCCGCGCAACCCACTCGGCAGCACGAAATCCAATACATAAACCGGGACAAGTATGTCCGTGCAGTTCTTTGGCTTTGGCTATTATTTCCGGTGTTAACACATTCTTTTCGTTTTCAGCAGCATTGAGTAATGCCAAACCGGAAAATAGTGAAACTATCAAAAATAATCCTGAAACTTTTGTTGTTGTTGTTTTCATTGTTAGTTTAGTTAAAAAAAATTGTTTATCAAAAAAGTAAAAAACCGAAACATAATTTAATTAGAGATATTATCTCCTCTATCAATAGTTGCCATTGCTTGAAAGAGAACGAGATTTATTGTATCACTCATAAATTGGACACTTCCATCCGCGCGAAGACCATTGATTCCTCCCGAATGATTACTTCGTGCAAAATGGAGTCCAAGTTGCGTCTGTCCACCTGACGAAGGCACAAAATCAGGATATTTGGAATTGGGCGGAAGATAAGTATTGAATGAAGTAAATCGGCTTCGTCCAATAAACCATGTACACGCTCGATCACCTTGCCAATTGGTACATGCCGCTAAAATAGTATCCCAATCAGGTTGGCTCGTTCCGCCGGTAAAACCGGCGAGTTCGGGAAATCCCGGACTTCCTCCCCCGCCGCCCGGACTTCCGGCAGTCAATGCTGTTGTTACTCCGATTTGACGTTTATGATCCAGTAAATCAGTGGTGTTCTGCTGATTTCCTAAAAGCGTTTCCGCCATCGCCAACGTATTACTGCTACCATCGATAATGTCACGAAAACCGGTTTGTGAATTGAAATAAAATAAACCGTCGGTCTTTGTTTGAATTGCATAAGTCTGGTTGGGACCGGAACCAATACAAACCATGTAATTTACGCCGGTAAACGGTGTTGGCGGATCCGTATTAGCAAGTGCATTCTCGAAGATATTATTTTCTCCGTCGCTCGGACAGTTAAACATTGAAATCTTGGCGCCAACAGCCGGATAGTGATCTGAATTAACGTACATTGCTCCGGCGGCTCCTCCCATAGCAGAAATTTTGTAATCAATCAAATCGTGTAAACTTGACTGTTCTACATACGGAAGTAATTTTGCCTGAACAGAAAATCCGGTTCCTGTCCCCGGAAAAACATCGAATACACTATGATAATTATGTAGCGCAATTCCGAATTGCTTCAAATTATTACTACACTGCATTCGTCTTGCGGCTTCTCTTGCAGCCTGAACCGCCGGAAGCAGCAGAGCAATTAAAACGCCGATAATTGCAATCACAACAAGGAGTTCGACTAAAGTAAACGCATTTGTTCGTTTTTGAGCATAGTACATGTTTTTTAATTTGGCATTGAAAAGAGGTTGCCGTACTGCTTGAGAACATTTAACTATTGAATACATAAGATGTTGCAAAACATCTTTCGTTCCGCAAACAGAACATTTTACTTGTTTTTTGATAATACGATTGACAAATTCGTATTACTGTTGTAAGATAATTTATCACACTTGTTTGTCCTGTCAAGGGACAAAACATGGCAACTTCAAATTTTTTTAATATATCAGTGGAATTTTCCCA
>JAIRLW010000313.1 GCA_031259095.1 Planctomycetaceae bacterium
CCGCTTGGTATAAAACCGCTTTGTTATGCAGTGGAAGGATCGTTGTTTGCCGCCGCAAGTGAAAGTGTGGCTCTGTTCAATCTTGGTTTCGATACCAAGAACATTAAAAATGTCGAACCGGGGCAAGTGATTCTTGTCAATGAAAAAGGTATTCGGCTGGAACGTTTTGCTGAACGGAAACAACCCGCTCATTGTTTTTTCGAATGGATTTATTTTGCCAATGTTGCAAGCACCTTAGACGGACGAAGTGTTTATTTAGCGCGAAAAAATCTTGGCGCGGAATTAGCGCAACAGGAACGTGCTAACGGCGATGTGGACATTGATCAGGACACGATTGTGGTTCCGGTTCCCGACACCAGCAAAGCCGCTGCGGATTCGATGGCGTTTGAACTTGGAATTCCGAGTCGTGAAGGGCTTATTCGTAATCGTTACAGCGGTCGAACTTTTATCGAAGGCGGAGAACATCGCCAAAAAAAAGCGGAAACAAAATATACGCCGTTACGGGAAGTTTTGGAAGGAAAAAAAATCTTTCTTGTGGAAGATTCTATTGTCCGCAGTACAACAATGCGTGTTTTACTGCAACGAATTCGGGAGTTGGGACATGTCAAGGAAATTCACGTTCGTGCGGCATGTCCGCCGATTATCGGACCGTGTTTTTACGGAGTGGACATGTCCACTTACGGCGAATTATTTGTTCCGCAATATATGGATGGTGCGCCGTTAGAAGAGTGGGAAGTAACACGCGAAATCGAAAACCGAATGGCTGCGGATCTTGGAGTGGAAACGTTGCGGTATTTACCGATTGATTCTGTGGCGAGAGCCATCGGATTACCGGAAACCGAACTGTGCCGTGCTTGTATTACCGGAAAATACCCGACTCTTTGGGGTAAAAAACTATCCGCTGAGGCGTTCGATGAATACCAAAACGATCCCGCAAAACTCGAAGGACAAACCTTTCACGGAAAACGATTCTCACTCATCGGAGGAAGATAAAAAACATGGATTGATTGTCCTGAATTTTGAAACAATTAGATTGTTATTTAGCCGAGGCGGGAGTCGAACCCGCACGACCTTGCGGTCAGGGGATTTTAAATCCCCAGCGTATGCCATTTCGCCACTCGGCCAACAATTCATTCAATTGAGAACCTCTAAAAATTCGTTTTTTAACCACAACGTTTTACGAAAAATCACATCATTTGTCCCTAATGTCCCTTTTATAGGGACGATAGGGACTAACGGGACAAATAATCAATTAATTAAAATAAGTAAAATACTTGAAAATCATTTGGCAAATGATATTTTTAGAGATTCCCATTTGTTTATTGAATTTACCGCAGTAATTTATCACAATAGAATATTCTGTCAAGTAGTTCGTTAATCGCTCATGGTGTTACTTGTCCGGTAAAATAGTAATCATCGTTTAACATTAATTCTATCCCTGACGATCTATCCCTGACGAATAACGCCGTTTTGAGGAGTGAACAGCGAAAGGATCGGCAACCTCTGGATTATGGACAGAAATTATTACAATATTAAAGTCGTTATTGTTCGGCAACTCCCCAACCAATTTCAGGAGTTGATTCTTCTTTTGTAACCGTTTCTTCGTCTTCGTGTATTTCTTCCGGTGTAACCGGTTCCTCGACGGGTTTTCGTTTGAAAAATTCCTGTTCCAGATCGGGTTCTTCCGGTGTTAGAAAGTCCTGAAGAATTTCATCGCGTCGCCGTAAAATAAGAAATGAAAGTCCTGAAACCAACGCAAGACCTGCAAATAAAATGATCAATAATTCTATCGGTTGGAACGTGAACACGTTATCTCCCTAATCGCATGAGCGTAGGGACACGCCATCGTGCGTCCCCACAAAATCCAACAAATTTTGGCAATCCTACTCAAAATCGGCGTTACGATGCGCTTTCAGGAGAGAGGATTCCGCCCTGATTAAAGCAAAGGGCAACCATCACCGGATGTTCACCGTCAACAACAATTTTACAAACCGCCGTTTCATAACCTTGTTCAGGAACATCCGGCAATCCAAAACCGATTTCAGGAACGGTCAGCGTGAACTTCCCGCCCAACTCTTCAAGCAACAACATCAACCGACCGCCAAGAACATTGGTCAGTTCAGCAATTAAATCACGAATAAGCGGATTATCTAACTGAAACTCTTCTCCGGCATACATATTTTGAGCCAACGCATGTGCCAGACTTTTAGAAACAATAAACCAAACCGAATGAATATCCGGCGAATTAACTTTCATGCACGCCCAACACCAATCCGACTGACTGGCAACAAGATTGTCAAAATCGGCTTCTTTGGGTTTCATTGCTGTTTTGTCTGCTTGATCGACCAAAGCGCTGGATTCACCCCAAGGATCAACCGCATTAGGGCGAATAATTCCACTTCCCCACTCAACTTCATTTTCTTCGTCATTTATTGCGGGAAGAGAAGGTTCCCCCCAACTATTATCAGTCAACGGTTCTGAAGTTTCATTTCCGCTTGCTGAAACGACCGTTCCCCAACTATCGTTATCGTTACTTGCTGGAGTTTCCGGCACGACCGTTCCCCAACTATCACGATTGGTCGAAATGGACGATTCTTCGCCCCAACCAGGAACTCCAGCCGAACCGGTTGTTTCGTTTGTTCCAGAACCAACCGCAAAATCATCGTCTTGCGCAAATTCTTCGTTGCCAACCTTAACAGAACAAGGAATCACCTCCGCAAATGCCATTGTTTCCAATGTTTCACGAACAGCGTTATACAACAATTGACCACAATTTTTGGGGAGCATAGGAATAAATGATTTATGGCGTTGGACAAAAAAGGAATCTCTAAAAACTAATTAGTCAAAATAATTAGTCAAAATAATTTGTTTTCGGCAAATAGTATTTTTAGAGGTTCCCAGATTAATTTATTCGATTTTACTCGATTGTTCTATTCATTACTTGTTGTTCCGTGCAAGAGGTTATTGACTTGCTGAATGGCTTCGATCAAGATGGGCGGACTGATTGGTTTTGAAAGGATGCGAGTTACTCCGAGCTCCATGAGTTCGCGGCGTTGTTCTTCGTTACCGGCGCTTGTTACGACCAGCACCGGCGTTCCGCTCAGTCGCGGACTGGCGGAGATTTTGCGCATGAGTTCGATTCCATTCATATTCGGCATGGTTAAATCCGTAACCAACATATCCGCTTTGATTTCTTTCATTTTGGCGATTGCTTCGCTACCGTCGGAGGCTTCGAAGAAGTTGGCATCTCCGAGTCCTGCGATTTCAAGGCAACGGCGAATAAACATTCTCGCCAAGGCGGAGTCATCGGCTATTACTATATTCTTTATCATTGTGGAGATTCAATTCTTCATTTGAATAATTGTTTTTTTCTGATTATTTCCTATTTTGGGGGTTGTTGTCTGGTCAATATCAGGTAGGCGACCTTTTGCCAAAAGGTTGCATCAACGATGTTTCAGCGAAACATCGCCTACCCTCTTGATTTTTGACATACCTCAAAAAATGTGAAATAATCAGGTTTTTTTACATTCCTCTTTCTTTGTTTCTTTTTCCAAAATTACAATTCCCAGTCCGGTCTTCCGGGACAAGAAAGGATAATACGTCCAGAATCACGGTATAAGGTTACGGTTCGGCTATGCGAACCGCCGACATCTTCGGCAATTGCGCCGAGACCGAATTGCCAAAGAATTTTTTTGGCGGCTAATACATTACGTTTTCCAATGTTGAACGTATTATTAGGGTCGGCGACATTGGCTCCGCCAGCCATTTTAATAATTAAGTTTGATGGTTTTGAAAGCGAGCCAGCGGTTCGTTTCATGAGTTCGATTAAGGCGGGAATACCGGTATCGGCGAAATAACCCGGTAATTGTTTTGCTCGCTCTGGGGAAACGCTGGATTCCGGTAAAGCAATATGATCCATACCAACACACCGCGTACCGCGATCAAGAATCATTAAACCAATACACGAACCCAGTGCCATCGTCCGAATGACTCCGCCTTGTTCTTTAGTAGCGCCGTAGTCGCCGACGCCAAGCATGATCCGTGCCGAGGTGTTGGGTTGCATCCTCAATAACTAATTACGTGTGATTAAGTCTTGCTAATAATATAAGTGAATTAAAAAGAAAATAAAGGGGCAGTGTTATCATGGACTAAATAGACTCAAAATGAGTTTTGTTGCAGATTTCGCATTTTACGAAAATCACATTGAGACAACATCAGCGCAAGTGAATTCCTGCCGTTTTACAATACCGGATTCCTCTAAGTTTTCCTTATATTTTCATTGTATCTGCTGAAAGGACAAAAATCAAATAGCGCCGAACCGTTGAGTTGTTGACTATTGAAATCGACATTATACCCAGCCCACGCCTATTATACAAGAGCAGATTATAGTTAATAGTTAATATAGTTAATAATGAGTAATGAATAGTAGCGCAAGCGATTGACTTTCACTACTCACTATACTCTAAATTGTTTAGGTTAATAATTCAGAGGCAGGTTTAACTGTTCACTACTTTGATGCACCAATGGTGAGCAGTCATCACGATGAGTGTCGTGAGAAGTAAAAGCCATGCGAATGGTTGAAATTCGGTGCGTAATGTTTCTTCGTCAAACCAATTTCCAACCGTTGCGGTGGTTAGATTTTGGAGGTTTGATTCTTCCGCAGAAAGAGTTCCGATTGCAAATTCGTACGTTCCTGAAGTTGCGGTTACACGAAAAACTCCCGTTTCTTCCGCAGGAATTTTGATCGGACGCCCTGAAATCGCCATCACTGTTTGCGTTTTCCCTTGCGGCGATTTGATTTCAATCGTTTCATCGCCTTTTGCCGGAACAAATTCCGCTTCGGTACCAAGTTTCAGATTGTTCGCCGTCATACCAACAACTTGACGACTTCGATAGTTCAAAATGTTCCAGATCAAAATCGGAAATGCC
>JAIRLW010000389.1 GCA_031259095.1 Planctomycetaceae bacterium
GAAGCGGCAACAACTTTAAATATGTTACTGTACAATGCCGTCGAGTTGGCAACATGGAATGTCGAACCAAACAAATTTAACCACAGAATATTCGCCCCCCTGGGACGACCACACAAGACGACCCTCACACGCCGACAAACGTAACTTGTTACGACACCTCATCTTAAAAAATGAATTTTGCAAGGCGTTGCCAAAAGACATAAAACAAAAAATATTCGAATTACCACTAATATGGCTAGGCCAATTAGCAGGATAAATTAGGAAAGGGCAGCTCATATTTGTATTCATAAATTTAATTTTTCGTAATCTATCAATGGAATTTTTGTTTGCGGTTCAAAAGGTATTCGCCCTGAAAGGGCAGCATCTCTTGGGAATCAAACGATTATGTTGCCCTTTCAGGGCGTTGGTGTGATCGGGACGTTACCCTACCCGTTGGGTAGGGCTGGCTTATATTGCCCTTTCAGGGCGAATACAATTTCTACCTAAAATAAAAATTCCATTGATAGATTACTCATTTTGAAATGATGAACCAAGTAATTAAATCAAAGTTTTTCGGTCGGTATTTTTCTTCATTTTTTATTTGTTCGGTTGTTATTAAATTCGTAATAAAATTGTCAGAAAACAGATTTTGAATTTGTTTTATTGACTCTTCGGACGCTTGTGCTGTAATCCATTTCAACAGAGCGTTGGAAAGCGTTTGAATTTCGGTTGTATCGCCGTTTTCAACAGCGGCAGGAACAAATCGTATTTCATCTTTGTGTTTCGCCAGAGCATCTAAAACTTCTTTTCTGTTGAGCAAAACCGATTCTCCCGATTTGTTAATATAAATCAGTTCGTATGGGTCTTGATTTTCAACGGCAAATTTTGATTTTAATAAAGCGATCAGTCCTTCTTCCTTGCAAGAGTCGTCGGCAATTTTGAAACCGGTATAAATTCCGTTCGGCAATGATTTATAATACCGCTCATTCTGTTTCAGTTCTTCCATCAATTCTTGGCGGAACGTTTCTAACGAAAGATCGTCAAACCCCAATGTTTTTTCAGTTTCAATATCATCCCATGTTGTTTCCATTTGTTGCAACATTTTTTTATTTTGCCTTCGTTCCAACTCTTCGTCTTTAATCCTTTCGTTAAAACTCTCCGTAAATTTTTCGGGGACTTCCGAACCCGCTAATCTCATCGTCGCCATACGTTTTTCGATACGGCTTTGCAAATTCAAATAATTATTGATATTTTCCGAAGGCCAATAATTTATTCCAAAGATTTTTTCATTGGGCGAACCAAGACGGTCAATACGTCCGAAACGCTGAATCACACGAACAGGATTCCAATGAATATCGTAATTGATCACCATATCGCAATCCTGTAAATTTTGTCCTTCGCTTAATACGTCTGTTGAAATTAGTATGTCAATCGGATTATTCAACTTTTTATGTGTTTGAAGATCATTTTCCGCAATCCAATTTTTCCATTCTTCAAATTGTTGTAACGGCGATAAATTTTCGTTTGACGGAGTGTCTTTCCATTCTTTTTCTCGGAAAAGTTTTGTAAAGGGAGCAAAACGTTCCAAAATCGGTTCATATTTTTTTGTTTCATGATCTTCATTCCAAACCGCAGAACGCTCGCCGCTCACAAATGCAATCTTATCAAAACCGCGTGCTTTGAGTTGATCATACAAGTATTGGGCGGTGTCGGTATAGACGGTAAAAATCACGACTTTGGGATTGCTGTTGTTTTCGGATTTTTCTCTTTTCTTTTTAATTTGCGCAATCAAATCCTGCAATTTATCATCAATACTTTTATGATTTCCCGGCGTTTTAATTTCGTTTTCAATGTTTTTCGCAAAGCGGTCTAAATTTGATTTCAAAGCGTCTAATTTTTCTATATCGGTTTTTAAGTCTTTTTTAAATGCTTCAAGTTTACCGGTTTTATCAACATCAATTAATTTTATTTTTCGTCTTTTACCAAGTTCAAAATTGTTTAATTGTTCCTGTATTTCGTCCTCTTCATCAAATAACCATTCATCAAATAACGGTAATTCATCGCCGGAATTGCTGTTTTGTTTTGTTTGCTGATATTGTTCTATTTTGTCGAGTGCGTTTTGATGATGTTCCAATACTTTTTCGGCAGTTTTCCGAAACGAAAACCACGACGATTCCAACCGCTTCACCAATAAAATGTACATCATTTTTACCAAAAAACGGTCGCGCATTTTTTCATTTTCCAACACGTTTTTATCATCATATTCATCAACATAAAAAGCCGGTTGATAACCTGAAAGCATCGGAGGAAAATGGTCAAACAATTCTTCAAAACTATTGTAATTTCCTATTTTTGTGGGCGTTACAAAACGATTGACCGGTCTTTCTTTTTTAGGAAAAACCAAATTGTTTTGTAATCCTTCAATCATTTTACGAGTACGGGCGACAGTGAGAGCGTCTATCAACTTGAAAAAATGATCAGGCAACAGTTTGACCAAATCGCTGATTCGCGAATGATCGTGTTGTGTCCATTCGTTAAATTTTTGTTGCGCATTTTTAAAAAGAGAACGTAACTCGCCGACTTCCAAATTGTCCTTAAAACCATCTTCTTTTCCTGAAACAATAAGTTTAAACTGATTACGAATATCAAGTAAAGAATTGTTAATCGGTGTTGCCGAAAGCATCAGCATTTTCACCTCTTCGTTCTTCGATAATATATTTTCTGTTAGATAGGCGTATCGTTTTGATTTATCGTTGCGCAAATTGTGGCTTTCGTCAATCACAAAAAGTTTCGGTTTATCATTGATAAAAAATTTGTCGTCTCTGTCTTCGTATTTTGCCATTAAACTTTCCGTCAGGTCGGTATGAAAGCGGACAAAATACTCAAAACCATCTCTTTCAAATTTCGATTCCTGATTTTTGAGATACATTTTCCAGTTATGTTGTAACTTTTTCGGACAAATTAAAATGACTTCATGACCTTGTAGTTGGTAGAATTTCATAACAGCAAGAGCAGTCCATGTTTTTCCTAAACCAACAGCATCCGCTAAAATTGCTCCATGATATTTTTGCAACATTTTGATTAAACTCAACGCGCCTTTTCTTTGAAATTCATACAACGCATTATAAATGACCGTATTTTCCAAACGTCCTATTTTTCGGTTGAAATCTGCGTCGTCTTTTTCTTTGAGAATATTTTCGCCGAATAGTTCAAAGAGAATTTTGTAATAAAGTTGTTTGGGCGTATATTCGACAAAGATTTTTTTAATTTCTTCAATCAGATATTTTTTGAAATCGATTTGTTTCTCATTTCCTTTTTCGTCTTTAATTGTTTTTTCTTTGTGTGCCTGCGGTTTGTTCCATAGATTTTCAAACCATTCGGCAAGTTCTTTATAAACAGATTCCGTGCCGGCGCCGCCGATATTTAGTTCTACGTTATTCGTTTGATTTAAACCGATTCCTGCTTCGGTTAAGTTAGAACTTCCCGAAATGTAATAATCATCTTTGTTATTATTGTTCTGTTTATTTTTGTGCAGATATAATTTTGCGTGACAGAAATTCGGTTCAAGAGTTCTGACCTGTACTTTTTCGAGTTCCAAAAACGCAACAGCTTCCCTTGCAACCCGGCTCAATTTCAAAGCGGCGTCAACATTGATCTCTTCACTCAAAAGGTCAAGCGTCCTGATTTTCATTGAGTCATCATTAACGACGTCCCCCAAGACAAAGCGGTATTCATCGATTTT
>JAIRLW010000422.1 GCA_031259095.1 Planctomycetaceae bacterium
ACTTTCGCCTTAAAAGAAGAACTATAACTGATACGCTTCTTACTCATTGCTAAAAAATGTTAGTTTATATCAAACTTACACCTTATACAATGGTCTAGTTTTTGCCGTCCACCGCTGTAGACTATAATCCTGACGCCCCTTTCGGGGCTAATATAAAAAATAAAAATTCCACTGATATATTACAACAAAAAATATTTCAAAAAGTAGTTTGTTATTTTAGGAAAGTGCAAATCGATAGAAATCGACCAAAATTGATTTCTATCGAATTAAGTCGATTTCGGTCGAGTTTTTAGCAGTTGTCTTACCTTATTTATAAATCCTCTTTTCCCTAAAAAATAATACCAAAATACGCACCACATTGATTCTTTCGGATTATCAATAATTTGACCATCCGGCACTTCCGTAATGAGCAAACAAATGGTATGATTCCAATAGGTTGGCGATTCTGTTTGCGGTCATAGAGAACCTTTAAAAGTCTATTTTAACCGATTGAAATCGGCTGCAATCACGTACAATAAATTTTTTATCAATTTAAAAAAACGGTAATATGACGTCTATTAATAGGAGTGGTGCGGAATTTCTTGTTAAGGAAACAAAGGGACTTTCAGAGGCGAATGGTCCTAAATCGTTGATGCCGACTTCGCTTCGTTCTGCGGAAGGAAATCTGAATGTTTGCTGGGCAATCCAAGATTGGTCACGTTGGCGGCAGTCTGCCCATGATATTAAAGAGTATGTTCTGGCAAATCTTGATACGCTTCTCGAACAATTTGTAACAAAACTCGAAGCCAAAGGCGTTACGGTTCTTTGGGCTTCCGACGCCGCAGAAGCAAATAATCTGATTCTCGGTTTGGCAAGAAAATATAACGTCAAAACAGCGGTTAAAGGGAAGTCAATGGTTAGTGAAGAAATCGGGCTAAACCATTTTCTCGAACAACACGGAATCAAAACGCTCGAAACGGATTTAGGTGAATACATTGTCCAACTGGCAGGACAACGCCCAACACATATTGTTACACCGGCATTGCATTTATCCGCATCGGAAATCGGACAACTTTTCACTGATAAACTCGGTGAACGTTATACGGCAGTTCATGAGGAATTAACGGCAATTGCCCGAAAAAAACTCCGGCAGGAATTTATTCACGCCGATCTCGGATTTTCCGGCGTCAACTTCGGTATCGCGGAAACCGGAACGCTTGCTCTGATCGAAAATGAAGGCAATATTGGTCTTTCTACTTCGTCGCCCAAAGTTCATATCGCATTGATGGGACTTGAAAAAATTATTCCCCGACTTGATGATCTGCCGTTGTTTTTGAATATGTTACCGCGAATGGGAACCGGTCAGAAACTAACATCATACGTTCATCTTTTTAACGGCGCCGCTCCGGGACGCGAAATGTATTTGATTCTTGTCGATAACGGACGAATTAACGCACTGAAAAATCAGGAATTCCGCGAAATCTTACAATGTATTCGTTGCGGTCTTTGTATGAATAATTGTCCGGTTTATCGTCATGTCGGCGGTTGGGCCTACGGTTGGGTTTATCCGGGACCGCTGGGTTCCGTTCTTGTTCCGCAATTACTCGGTATCAAAACAGCATGGAAATTACCGTTTGCTTGTTCGTTGTGCGGGGCGTGCAGTTCGATTTGTCCGGTAAAAATCGATTTAGCTCATCTCATCGTCCGGCTTCGCAAAAAAGCGGTTCAAGCCAAAACACCAGCCGGAAATTGGATTGAAACGTTGACGTGGAAAAATTACGCATTCTGGATGCAAACCGGTTTTCGTTTCCGATTTCTGATGCGTTTTGTTAAATTCGGTATTCGAACCGCCCCGTTTTTACCCTGGCATCCAGATAAACTTGGAGCCTGGACTTGCGGCAGAACATTGCCCAAACCGCCCAAAGAAGGTTCCTTCCGCCAATGGTGGGCTGCCAACCGGCGTTAGAATAAATGTAACTTATAGTTGTGTTATACTTGTTGTACTTTAAAATTCGGTTTTATTTTCGTAATTTAAAATATTGTCAATAAATGTTCAACCGGTTTTGAGTAAAGGTGAATTGTTTTCGAGTCAAAATATTGTACACTATTTCGCCCTGAAAGGGCGATATAGTAGTTGATAGTTGAAAGTGGATAGTGGATAATAAAAATTCCGCTTGCGTCACTCTCCACTATCAACTATTCTGCCCTTACAGGGCTTATAGGGGTTATATTTGTTACGTAGGGCGTTGCCCTGCGCTAATGCCGGTTGCCCCGTTGGGGCGATTTTAGTGAATATATTTCTAAAACGAAAACCGAAATTTCAAGTGTGAGGAGTATATGAAAAGTCATTTGTCCCTAATGTTCCTTTAGTCCCTCTAAAAAAGGGCTTTATAGACGATAAGGATGAAGGGGACAAATAATCAATTAATTATAACGAGTTTTAAGGTGTAACGAGTATATCAATTTCGGTATGTTCCAGTACGATATTTTGTTCAGCAAGCGTTGTTTGTAATTCATTAACACTATTACGAATGAGACGGACGGCGTCAAATGTTGTAACTTCAAAGCGAACAGACAGTTTATTGGACTTAGCGGTTATCCGCAACGTTAATGTACCGAGTTGATCGAGATGTAATTTGATTCGGATGGTACCGTGTTGATTCGCCGCCGATTGGCACGCAGCCGCAACGCGTTGAATAAATCGTAACTGATCAGACAGTTCCGGTTCATTCGGTTGTATTGATGAATTTTCAATCAGTTGATGTTCTTGAAACAAATTTTCCGGCGTTATTTTCGTTCGGTTTTCATTCTGTTCCGATTTTTGTGTCAAGTCTTGTTCCAATTTCTGTTCTGATTCCTGACCGGTTGCTTCTGCAATTTTTTTTACAAAATGCGAAGAAGTTTCGTTTGATTCCTGCTTCGTTTTGCGTCTGGCAATAAATTCTGTTTCGATATTAGAAAGAGAATGATTGGAATGATTTTTGTGTAAAATTTGTTGCGGGATTTCATTCAAACCTTGTCCGAATAACGAAATGATTCCTTTTTTCTCTTTCCCTTTTTCTTTTTCCTTTTTTCTTTCCGCTGCGTTTTTTTCTTCCGTTTTTTCTTTACTGATTCCGAAACGTCCCGAAGCGGTGAAAATGGTCATAACGGAAACAGCGTCCAATGCCGCAATCGGCGTAACAGAAGCGGTTGACGCGGAAACAGATTGTATTGCCGATTGTGCCGCAGACGACAACGCAACAGAAATCGGGTTGGAACCGGCAAGAAGAAATGACGGTGAAACCATTCCCGGTGTTACCGGAACAGAAGTAGAATTTTGTAATGAATCTGCCAATCGCCGGTCAGACAATTCCGGCAATGCGGAAAGTGTTGCGGAAACCGAAGAAATCGGAATGGTTGAAGTTGCCGTTGACGCGGGAACAGATGAAATTGTTTCAAGAAAAGACGTCGCGGGAGGGTTAATTTTTTGTTCGGTTACAGAATCGCGCCGTTCATTTTTTTCACGGTATTCGGTTTGTAAATTTTCGTGTTGTTCTATTTTTCGATTATAATCGTTCTCTAATTGTTCATGCTGTATTTCCGATTGATTTAAGGAACGTTTATCTTCCCGCGTAAAATCACGGCGTTCAGATTGCGGCAACGATTCATGTTGATTTTTATTCTGTTGTTCTTTCCGTTCATTGGTTGAGTCTTGAATTTTAATATTTATATCAACAATTGACGTATGATCTTTGAACATCCGGTTTGACATGGAATTTTGTATTGCCGTAACAAACATCGATTTTAACGTTTCAGTATTTGGCTTTTCCGCACTTTGTCCCTGTCCTGTTACGGAGTTGTTTTGATAATTTGTTGTAACATCAATAGACATAATATCTGAAAATTATATTGAGGAATGATATGGCGAAACATAAAAACAAAAATTCCACTGAATAATTACAAACAAATTTTTTGTATTTCAAAAAAACTTGCAAACACGATCTACTTTACACGGTAGGAAATAGTCTTCTATTTTTCAGTTTTCCAGAATTCTTATTACCAAAGTATCCATGTCGATTTTATGCACTTCGATTTTCTACCGTTCACAGGGACAAGTCGGTTATCGCCGACGTGATGGAGGGTAAAAGCCCTTCGGCAAAACATCATCTACCTTGCGGGGCAAGGGAAAATAAAAAAACATAATTTGGAATCGTTCAAAAACTATTTTAGCACGCAAAAACTATTTTAGCACGAAACGGCGTACAGTATAACCGTTCATACCAATTTACACAATATAGGCAGTCATTATCACAAAATTAGTATTGACATATATTATCATATTTTTTATTATTTGCACTTTCCTAAAAGTACGATAATAAATATGCTTAAATTTAAGGGTTTTATTAAGTGGTTTTTAATATTGGCCTCTTTGTAACTATTCAGCGGAATTTTTATTTTGTGATCGACTTCATGATATTTTTCCTACGCCCTGAAAGGGCAATAGAAGCCAGCCCTACCCAACGGGTAGGATTCAAAGTCCCCCCAACAGTTTCGCCCTGAAAGGGCAACATACCGTAGTTGATAGTGGAAAGTTGATAGTGGATAGCGCCACAAGCGGAATTATTGCCGTTTGGGTGGTAATCCGCTTGCGGCACTCTCAATTATCCACTATCAACTACGGTATGCTGCCCTTTCAGGACGATTTTATTGGGGATTCTTACCCGCCGCGTTGCGGCGGGCTGGCTTATGTTGCCCTTTCAGGGCGAATACTTTTTTAACCTCAAACAAAAATTCCGCTGATAGATTACGCCTCTTTTA
>JAIRLW010000426.1 GCA_031259095.1 Planctomycetaceae bacterium
TGTTGTCAATCAGCCGAAAATAATCGGCTTTAAGAAAGAGAGGAATATAGATCATGGCATCTGAAAAAATTATTGGGATTGATCTTGGGACGACCAATTCAGTGGTCGCAGTAATGGAAGGTAAAGACGTTAAAGTAATCCCAAACGCCGAAGGGAACCGGTTAACGCCTAGTGTTGTTGCGTTTACGGACAGTGATGAAAATTTAGTGGGTGAACCGGCACGCCGGCAAGCGGTAACGAATCCGACGCGTACCGTAGCGTCAATCAAACGTTTTATGGGACGCCGGCACGGTGAAGTGGCAACCGAAGAAAAAATGGTACCTTACAAAGTGATTGGAAGTTCCGATGAATATGTCAAAGTTGATATTGACAATAAAAAATATACACCGCCGGAAATTTCCGCCATGACGCTTCGTAAACTCAAAGAGGCTGCCGAAGCGTATCTTGGGCACAAAGTCAATAAAGCGGTAATTACTGTTCCGGCATATTTTAACGACGCCCAACGTCAGGCAACTAAAGACGCCGGACAAATTGCGGGGCTTGAAGTTTCCCGAATTATCAACGAACCAACTGCCGCGTCGTTGGCTTATGGTTTGGACAAAAATGTCAATCAGAAAATAGTTGTATTCGATCTTGGTGGAGGAACATTTGACGTTTCATGTCTTGAAGTTGCGGACGGAGTTTTTCAGGTTCTCAGCACCAACGGCGATACCCATCTCGGCGGCGACGATTTTGATGAAGTGTTGATCAACCATGTTGCCGAACAATTTAAAGCCGAACAAGGAATCGACTTGCGGAAAGATGCGATGGCTCTTCAACGTCTTCAGGAAGCCTGTGAAAAAGCAAAACGTGAACTCAGTTCCGCTCAATCGACGGATATTAATTTACCGTTTATTACGGCGGATCAAAACGGTCCGAAACATTTGCAGGTTAAATTAACACGGTCAAAGTTTGAACAATTGACCGATCATTTGGTAGAACGCTGCCGCGGTCCGGTGATGCAAGCGTTGAAGGATGCGAAATTATCGCCGTCGCAGATTGATGAAGTGGTGTTGGTTGGCGGTTCGACGCGGATTCCGAAAGTTCAAGATATGGTGCGGGTAATTTTCGGTAAAGACCCGCATAAAGGAGTGAATCCTGATGAAGTGGTTGCAGTTGGCGCGGCGATTCAAGGTGCAGTGCTTGCCGGTGAAGTCCGTGACGTTTTACTGCTTGATGTAACACCGTTATCGCTTGGAATTGAAACACTTGGCGGAATTATGACGAAACTTGTTGAACGGAATACAACAATTCCAACCGAAAAGAAACAAGTTTTCAGTACGGCAGACGACAACCAAACAGCGGTAACAATTAAAGTTTATCAGGGAGAACGTGAAATTGCGGCTCACAACCGGCTTTTGGGTCAGTTTAATTTGGAAGGGATTCCACCTGCGCCGCGCGGAGTGCCGCAAATTGAAGTTTCATTTGATCTTGACGCCAACGGAATTTTGAATGTTTCAGCGCGGGATTTAGGTACGAAAAAAGAAACCAAAGTCCGTATTGAACAATCGAGCGGTCTTTCCAAAGACGAGATTGAGAAAATGCAGCACGACGCCGAACTTCACGCCGATGAGGACAAGAAACGCCGTGAACTGGTTGAGGCGAAAAACAATGCGGAATCAATGTGTTTCCAACTTGAAAAGCTGCTCAAAGAAAACGATGCGAATTTGAATCAGACGGACAAAGATGCGATTAATACGGCGATTGGTAAAACCCGTGAAGCGATTGCGACTGACGATTTGGCAACGATTAAATCGGCAAGCGAACAATTGGAACAGGCGTCGCACGCAATGAGCAAGGCGATGTATGAAGCGGCAGCGGCTGCCAACGCCGCCAAACAAGGTGCGGAAACCGCCGAAGCAATGGGGGCTAACCCACAAGCAAAAGGTGATGACGACGCAATTGATGCGGAATTTGAAGTCAAAAAGTAAAAGTATAAGTATAAAGTAAAAAAAGTAAAAATAGTTCCGGTGTTGTTTAGAATTGGTACTGAGAAGAACGGGAACAAAAGTTCCCGTTTTTTGTTGTCCCGAATCAATGAGAGGGCGATTTTTCATCTTCTTTATCTAATTCTGTTTCTCCATCAACGATTACGGAATAGACTTTTGAAGGTTGCGAGGAGACGTCCCAAGTTCTTGAAACGGGTACAATCCATTTCTTTTCATCATGGTACACAATTCGATAAACATAAGCCGCACCCAATGCCAGAAAAATGCCAAAAGATGACGCCTGAAGTATTAGCAATACCGGAGCCGGTCGGTAAAAGAAAACTGCCAGCAACGCCACACCAAGTCCGAACAGTGATCCGGCGTAACGTGTTCGCGGAAAATAAATCAGCGTCAAACCGATCAGAAGTGAGAGACCGCTCGAAAATAAAACAATCATTGATCGTCCGGCAATATAAAATGACGCCTGGGAAGCCGGATGAAGACTGCTGAATAAATATTGGTTCGATCTTATTGAAATTGCCGGACTTTCCGGCGTATCATCCGGTAAACCAATATCTTTTTTTTGCAACGACGGAACACGTCCCCAAAACAAGTTGTTCCACGCCCAATGATATTCCGGCGTCCAATTGTCGGGAATACCGAGAATATGCCAATCCGTCGGAAGAATCACCTGCCAATATTCGCAACGAATAAGCGATTCCGAATCGAAATGCGGTAAATCCAGTTCGACCCAATTACGTACCGCTTCAAAAGGAAACCGATAAACAATTTCCGCTAAAACAGAACGTTGACGCTGTTCCGGCGTTAGCGGAAGAATCAATTCTCCTTTTGATGAAATATCCGCAAGAACCGGAGTTCGGTCAATTGAAACGAAAACTTTTCCTTTAGCGGCAGCCTGCGGCAGGTTAATAGTTACCGATTCGCGGTCGCTGGTAATCTGATAAATTCCGCGATCCTGACGCAGTGAACCAGTCAGCCATGTCTGGATCCATGCACGCTCAATAACCGTTGTTCCCAGTGCGGCGTGATTGGACAACGAAATTAACAGAGAAATTTTGTCCGGCGTTTGTAACGATTGAAAACTTGTTCCGAGTGTTGCCGAATCCGGCGTTGTAACGTTCCAAAAACGATTTACATCGTCATGCAATTCTATCAGATAACCCGGCGGAACGACCAGATTGACACGGTGATCGGAAACCAATGTTTCCATCGGACGAATAAACGATAACGAAAATGGCGTGGTCATATCGTATTCGATAGGAACCGGCGGAATTGAATATCGGAACACTAATTGAAATTTAAACAGGGCTTCCGGCAACATCACCAGTTTCCGACTCCAATGTTCCGGCTCTGTTTCTGTTCCGGCGAGCGTAACATCGCGTAATTCCAACGACCTGTTACCGATTTTCACCTGTAAATGACCGTTTTCTTCCAATGATTTCGGAACAAGAAAATACAATTTTTCAACCGGAACATACGAAACATCGTAAGAAATAATCTGATTCACCTGATCATTCTGATCACGCAGCCGAATTTCTGTACGCATTGTTGTCGTTATTTTTTGCCGATGATACCGAATATCAGCAACAAAAATTGCCTCGACCGGTTCGGTTCGGTAAAACAATGGTTCTTGCTGACGATCAGGAATATCGATTCGAATGGTTTGTGAACGTCGGCTGCGACGAGTTAATCCGACGGTTCGTTTTGGCGCGGCGTTGTCTGCCCCCGATCCTGATGCTGATTCGTATTCCGGTGAAAACAAACCGGAATCGGAGTCTTCGTCGATTGGAATCACTTCGACATTGTCTGCCGGAACAATCACCACCGGAGCCGGTTCACTCCAGGTGACCAACGGTTGAGGTAAAGGAACCACCAATCGTTGTTTTCCTTCGCCTTCTTCTGTTGCAAGCGGACGATAGGCTTTCAACTCAATTTCAAAAGAACCGTCTGTCGGCGTTCGGAACGGAATGGTTAAAAGACCGTTTTCATCCTGTTCCGCGCCAACCGTATCAATAATATTGGAAGGTTTGATTTCGCCGTTCCATTTCCAACCGGCTAAACGTATCGCAATATGCTCCGTTTTGGAACCAAGAACCTCATAAGCCAAACGTGCCGTCAAGGAAAGCGAACCTTTGTTAATGCCAATCTGATATTCCGGTTTCACATTGGTTCGGGGCTGCGGCGTAACAATTCGACCTTGTAACAGGAAAGGTTGCGCAAAAAATTCAAATCGGGCGTCGGCTTCTTCATAAGTTACGGAATCGGTCATTTCTGTTCGCCGGATTCCACGAATCGGTTTCCAGTTGGAACGCATGTCGGCAGGAACAACCGCAGTGAGATACCCGAACTGCCGCTCCGCTCCAACCACTTCAAAACCGCCAAGATCACGCCATACATCTTGTTTTTCCGTATCCAGTTGTTGTATTGCTTTGAGCCGAATGTTGACGGCGCCGGACGTTTTGCGCGGCAACCGGATTTCCAGAATCGGAGAAGCGGCGGTTTCCTCGTTGACCAAATCGAATGAATATCCGCCGGCAGCGTATTTTTCTGTTGTTTCACGATCCAAAACCGTTCCTTGCGGCAAACGGATACGCAATCGGTCAAAAACGGCGGACGGCGGACAGCGCACCGGAATAATCGCATCATAAACCGTTGATTTCTCTTCCAACTGTACCTTAATCGAAGCGTCTTCAACATAAAGAACCGGACGATCATTAATCGGTTCCGCTTTTTTCTGACGCCATGAAAGTTCAAAATCAGGACTGAGACCAAGTATTTTAAATTGAGTTGCGTGTTTGTCCGGTGTTTCGGACGAATGAAGTAATGAACCTTGTGAAACGGTTGCGGCAATCTCTTTCTCTGGAACTGTCAACACCAACTGAGAACTAACCGCTTGCGGAAACGAAATAACAAGACGGTTTTCCTCATTACCAATACGGTTCAACGGAAACCAAAACGGTAAAATCAATTCGTGATGTTGTTCGGAAAGCGTTTTTTCCTCTTTTTTTTCTTTGGTATCAAATTTGTTATCAAAGGTATTATTTTTCGTTTTCTCCGGTAATTTCGCTGTTAGTTTTTCTGTCAATGGAACGTGGATTTCCGATTCGGTGATTGGTTCTGCTGCCGGTTCTGTTGTCGATGTTGTTGAGGTTGTCAATGATTCTGTTGCGGGAATTTCCGGTTGACGATTGACCGGTTCACGAACTTGTGGTCGAATAAGCACGAGATATTGACCGGATTGAGGATCGACGGTCAAATCAAAAGAACTTGGTCCGTGATAAATTGGTTTGGATTTTCCGGCTACGGGTAAAATTCCTTCTTTCATTCCGATGGGAATGAGGAGTGGTCGGTTATTGAAAGTGGTCAAAAGAATTCGGATTTCGGCTTCGACGTGAAGCCCGGCTACTCTTCCAATGACGTTAATTTCCTGCAAAGCAAATGGAGGTAAAGGATTTTTTCGATCCCGCAAAAGAAAATTCCAAAAGTCGTCTAAATCTTCCAGAGACCAACCTTTGGGAAGATGAAGCAAACGTTTTCCTTCGTTGTTGAAAATAACAACGGCATCGAGCGGAGCCTGTTCAACGGTAGATGACGAACTGATTTTAATTGGTTCCGCTGTCATTTCCCGAACCGCCGAACTTTGCCCCGCGGCGTCAGCCGCCGCCAGCAAAATACTAAAAAATACAAACATCAGCAACCAAATTCGATGAGTAAACGGAAAAATCAACGTCATGGGAAAATACCTAATACCTAATACTTAACACTTAAGGGAACCTTCTAACAACTTATTTCTTCACAGATAAAATCAACCGAAATCGACTAAAATCGATTTTAGTCGATTTCGGTCGATCAAAAAATGAGTTTTTAAAAATTGCCTTAAGCCTTAAATAGGTTTCGTTAAATCAACAATTTAAGAAAACTTCTTTAAGATAATTTTAATCAATTTCAAATACAAAATAAAGCCCATCGCGGCAAAGGTTGCGACCAAAATCGATTTCAGTCGATCAAAAAAATGAATTTTTAGAAGTTGCCCGTAAAATAAGCAATGTTGTCATGGAAAACAAAAAGTATCATTTTGCAACAATCTGTATTAGTAATATATTAGTGGAATTATTGTTTGAGGTTAAAAAAGTATTTGCCCTGAATTTGGATAGTAACTTTTACTATTTAAGCGACGACGCCATCGAAACAGGTTATTCATACGCCCAACAATATGATTGGGAAATCGATCTGACAAACGCTTTTATTACCTCTTTGTTGGGAACAGGTCATAACAATTTGTCTTTCGCTGTTTTGGGAATCCCACATAATTATACAGGTACTGATAGTTATACTTATAATGATTCAATGTCGTTTATTAGTTTTTCGGCGGATATTATGCAAAATACCGAATCAATCTTAGGAGGAGGAAGATGACGGAGGAGACAATCCAACAACTCCAGAACCGGCAACTTTATTGATTTTCGGTCTTGGTCTTGCCGGTCTCGGACTGCGACAACGGTTTGCCAAAAAAGGTTAATCCTTAGGTCGCTAAAAATTGAACAAATAAAAACTCCTCTTACAAAAAGCCTGCCGGTTCCTAATCGGCAGGTTTTTTATTTTTAGCGAAATGATCCCCCCTTGTCACTCAGTGATATTTCAATTAGAATACTGCACTCTTCACAAAATTTTTCTCCATTGCCGGTTTCATCCTATCGTAAAAATGGACGACGGTTGTTTTGGGTTTTACCGGAACCGAACCGCAACCCGTTGAACCGATTAACAGACAATGATAATTTAAAAAGTTCAAAATGTTAATTCGGTTATCTTTAGGTGATTTTCAATAAATATAAAAACTTAGTTAAATTTTCAAGTTAAACCAAAATGTATGCAATTATTAAAAACGGCGGACGTCAGTTCAAAGTTGAAGTCGCTACAAAATTGATGATTGATTACCGTCCCGAAGAACCGGGAACAATCATTGAATTTTCCGATGTTTTAGCAATCGGCAATGGAAACGAAGTCAAACTCGGTCAACCAACGCTTGACAACGCCAAAGTGGTTGCTGAAGTGATTTCCGATGCAAAAGGTCCCAAATTAACAATCGCCAAGTTTCGCCGACGAAAAAATTCAAAACGAAAAACCGGTCATCGGCAAATTTATACCCTCGTTAAAATTAACGAAATTGTCGGGTAAAATTTGAAGAAAATCGCGGGAAACGACGGGACTATACGGATTATAAAGCGTTGAGAGTGAACTGCTTACATCACTCTCAATTGCCGGATTGTTCTTCGCCGTTAAAATTTATCGCCTTTACTTCGTGTGAATCTTGGCGTATTATTCCAACAGTAATTGATAATTATAGCCGATTAGTTTAGTTAATGGATATTGGGAACGGTTTTTTGTAAATTAAAAATCGGGTATTCCAATGCCGGAACAAAAAAACAGCGATTCAATTGCAGGATGGCAATGTAATACTGCTTGCGCTTGAAAATACAAGGTAGCGACCTTTTGGGTTTCGGGCGCAAACAGTATTAAAGTTGCAATGTGGTATTATTGGACATCCTGATATATTCCTCACACTTGAAATTTCGGTTTTCGTTTTAAAAATATATTCACGAAAATCGCCCCAACGGGGCAACCGGCATTAGCGTAGGGCAACGCCCTACGTAA
>JAIRLW010000549.1 GCA_031259095.1 Planctomycetaceae bacterium
AACCTGAATAAAAATTAAAAAAATTCGCATAGACATAGGGTTCTAAAATCGATAATCTTTACAATATCGGTTCGTTTTCCGTTTTGATCAACAACAGTCTAACAGGTTAGGTTTTGCAATGTCGTTTATTCCCTTTCACGGTTCCAGAAAAAATATAACTACTTCACCGCGTTGGTTTGCGGGAATCAGTGTGGCATCCCATTGCTGGCGCATCGAATCGGCATTAATAGGAGTTCACGGACAAGGAAGCGGCGCACCGATTGAAATTCGTAAAACAATTTCATTTGATTTGCCGCATGAAATTGTTGACAGTTACAACACGCTTCAGGAAACGGTTTTGAAAAATGTTCGGGGAAATCGGTCGGTTTCGGCGGATATTAAAATTCCTTCATCACTTCTTTTTCATGTTCTCCGCGAGTTGGCGAGTGTTGAAGAGGAAGCCATTGATGAACTTTTAGCGGAATCACGGCTTGCTAAAAATGATTTGTTAGCGGTTGGAATTCACGATTCAGGAATCCGTTGCCGGACAACCAACGGAGGATTGTATTACCAAAGTCTTTGTGACGCTCCATTTTTAGCCGAACAAACGGGATTGAATATTGTTGATGCGTTTCCGGTGCAAGATATTGCTTCCAATGGAAAGGGCGGTCCCCTTTTCCCATTGCCGGTTTGGATTTTTCTGAAATCGGATTCTACGGATCGTATTTTGCTGGATTTGGGTCGGACAGCAAAACTAACATTTTTACCGAAAGCCGAAAATCCTTTTTCCCATCAGCGAATCACTCAACGCGATCTTATTCCCTGCGGATCACTTTTGGACACTTTAACTTGGGAATTAACCGGCGGAGAAACTTCTATTGATTTAGGCGGACGTTTAACCGTTCAAGGTTGTCAGATACCGGCGTTGCTTTCGGAACTTCGGGCGTTAGCGTCGCCGGAAGAAATCTGGAGTCCTTACGGATTACCGACAGATCGTTATTTAAAAATTGTTGCCAAAGCGACTCACGACGGTTCTTCATACCAAGATATTCTTTGTACAACAAGTTATTTTATTGCCGAAACGATTGCCGAACACCTTCAAATATTGATTGCCGAACACGCAACCGACGATCATTCCGAACCGGAAGTTCTTGTAACCGGATCGGTTCGTATGCACGGAATGATGATGAACCGGATTTCGTCGCAACTTCAGCAACGCCCGATCATACCGATTACCCGTCTGGATATTCCGACGGAAACCTTTGATTCGTTGTGTACGGCGATGCTGACGTTGATGGCGGTTGACCATATTCCGGCAAGCCTGCCTCATTTAACGGGAAGTGAAACGACCAAACCGTTAGGACGAATCACCGCAGGCTCAATTACCAATTGGCATCGGCTTCTGCGCGAAATGGCTCAAACGAAACCAGCCGAAAGACCGCTTCGCAGTGCAATATAACAGAACCAGAACAAAATCAGCCGAAACATTTAGCCGCCTCTCTTATTCAAGTTCCCACGATTTAATGAGATCGTCGGCGCCCGGCGTCATTTTTCGTAATTTGGCGATAAATTTTTCTTTTGTGGTGGCGTCCACTTTATTGAGTTTGGATTTCATCGCAGAATAATTAGCACGGCGTTTCCGTCGCCGTCGGATTTCTTTTTGTCGTTCGCTCATAACACAATTTTCCTTTGATTATAGTAAAATAGTAAACATGAAACAAAGCGGATACTATAATCCGTATTTCAAATTTGTCAAGTCGGGATTCGTTTAAAATTCGATTATTTGTCTCATTCGTCCCTATTGTCTCTTAATCGCTATTTTAGGGACATTAGAGACAAATTGGGACAAATAATTCTGAGATCAAAAACGAATTTTTAGAGGTTTCCAATTCATATTTCCTGCATTTTTAAACTGTAAATAAAGTAAGATAATGCTCAACAAAATACCGGCAACAATAAAAAACAAAATTGTGTTTCGCTTAAATAAGTTAATAGAAATTTATGTGGATAAAATAACGTCGTAAAATAATGGCAACTTCTAAAAACTTGTTTTTTTGATTAACCAAAATCGACCCAATTCGACTAAAATCGATTTTGGTCGATTTCAGTCGAAGTTTTTAGAAGTTCCCTAATGATATTATTAAAGCGAAAAAAACACAGTAATCGGAATTATAATAACAAACCACGCCAATACAACTAAAATGAACCGATTCTTTTTTCTTTAAACATTTTTTTGGGATAATGCCGATAAAAGCGATGATACAGTCATTTTGGCTGGCGTGAACGCATTGACCGGTTTACCTAGATTGCCCGGTTTTATGTCAATAGAAGACAAGGAAGTCTCACATGTTGCGTAGATCATCCATTTTGTCAGTCTGCTTCCTTCTGTTTCTCGCTCTTTTTGCGCTGACAGCAGATGGGCAAACTATGCGCATCTACCATATCGGAATCCCAGAAAAACTTGAAGACGATTCGCCAAACCCTGAGTACAAAACAAATGGTACGGTAGAAGGAAATGATTATTATTTCGATTCGCTTGAAACTTTGAAGAATAATCCGGCGCAGTACTATTTTATACAGGTTGATGGTCCTGAAATTGAGATAATATTATATTCTGATCAACAAATTCCCAACGATCCGTCTGATACTTTTTATTCTATTAGTATTGCGTCTGATATTCTTGAAACAAAAACAGTGCGAATTAAATCGGCGGATGAAACACCAAAAAGAATCATTTCTGCCGGTAATTCGCCTAATACGGATTTTTTACATCTTGAATCCAATACTTCGACTCATCAAAAAGTCAACTTAATCATTGACCCGAATATTAGTATTACGGCTGGAAGTACGACGGAAGAGAATCGTTACGCAACAAGTATTGTGGGCGGTGATTTTACCGCAGAAGGCGTTATTTATCAGGATGGAGGACCAATTGTCGTCACAAACGCAGGAAATCTTCGTTCCGAAGTAAATTTAAATGGCGCCTATTTTACTAGAAACACGGCAAATCCAACGAGTAATGGTGCGATTTTATCTCTTACTAATGTTACTTCAGCGGATTTGAGAAATACGAATTTTATCGGTAATGATGCTGATTGGCAAGTGTACGTTTTTAATGATTCATCATCAAATACGACCATTCAACTCGGAGGAACAGAATCGGTTCTTGGCAGTATTGATGATACCGGAGGAGGAATTTTTTTAGGTGGAAGTAACGGCTCTTATACGGTCAATGTCAGCGGCAGTGGTAATTTCCAGCAAAACCGGACAATTGAAACAGATAATAGAAATTATTCATTGACTGTTAATAAAACGGATTCGGGAACATGGTTTATCGCCGACGAAATTACTAATAAATTTAACGTTCAAGGTTCCGCGACCATGAATATTAGTGCCGGAACTCTGCAAATGGGCAATAATTCAAAAATTGAACTTCATGGAGGAAATACTACAAATTTGACTTTAAACGATAACAGCTCATTGAATATGGGTGACGAGGCTGTCTTTGAGGTTCGCGGAACAAGTGCAAGTCTTAATTTAAGTAATAATAGTACATTAAATACCGGTAAGAATTCAACAATTGATATTCAAGGAACAAATAGTACCGCCTTTAATTTGACGAATAGTACGTTAAATCTTGGTGATAGTACAAATTTGAATATTCAGGGAACAGGAAACACAAACCTGACGTGGAATAATAGTACCGTAAAAACAGGAAATAATTCAATATTAGATATTAAGGGTTCAAGTATTTCTTTTACGATGACTGGCGGAACTTTGGAGATGGGAGAAAACGTACAATATCAATCAATAACAAACGGAACGAACACGGTCACTCTTCCTAATAGTGTTAAGGTTGAAATGGAACGAGGATCAAAATTTACTCTTACTAATCTTTCGAAGGCATCCAACGGTAATGTTAATTTGTACGCAAGAACAACGCTTGGCGGCGATAATGAAATTCAAACCGAAACGTTATCTATCAGTAATACGACATTCGATATTGACGCCGAAATCTTGAAAGATGCTTATGAGCGGAGCGTACCTATCCTAACACTTAACGTTTCATCAATCAATGCCGGTAATACGGTGTTCGATATTCACGGAATACACAGTAATATAAATCATGAAATTGTTCAGAATATCGGAACGGCAACTTTTACCGAAAATAATTATATTGCATTGCTGGATGGAGTTGCTATTCAAAATAATTCGCGGGCAAAAGTTACGATTAAATCGGAGAATAGCGGTAAATCGCTTTTTCTTAATGTTGACATTGCCAATAAGATTTTGCGATGGAACGGTAATGCAAGCGCAATTTGGGACACAGATAATAGTAACCAAAATTGGTACTATGAAGACGAATTATCGCCGACAGATCGATATAAACCAACTGATTTTATTTTTAACGATGCGGTAATTTTCGATGATTCAGATAATAAAGATTATACCATCCGCCTTGATAACGACATTTATCTTTCACAACAGACTGGTTTTCTGACCAATCGTGAAACAGGGCAACAAAATTTAGTTACTGAATACGGAATGAGAATCAGCGGCGCGAAAAACCGAACATTTGAAGAAGGTTCAATCAGCGATGATTTTAATCCGAGTCCGGCGGAATCATTTAAAGATCAGAAAACACATGTTGCCCGATTGACCTTTGACGGAACAGGAACCATTCGGATCAATAATAAGAACGCTAATAAATTTCACGATGGACTGTTGATCGGAAATAATGTCAGTCCGATTCAATTAAGTGTTGCGCGTCCCGATTCATTGGGAAGCGGCGAATTTGCCGGTGAAATTACCGACGTCCAAATTATTGAAATAGATGCAAACGGACGTCTCGTTTTGGATCAAGAGAACAATCCGGTTTATACAACCGATTATTATACGGTTCAACATGAAGGTTACGGGATTATGTTTGTCGATAACGGAGCAAATATTCAGATTGACAATGCTAATAAAACAACGGAGGATATCTTTGATCAACGTATTTTTGTACAACAAAATTCTACAGGAACGCTTAATATCAAAACCGCAGAACGGGAAACAGTTGTTACCGCAAGTGGTTTTTATTATGAAAACAAGAATAATTTTGAAACAAAGATTGCACGCGGCGGCGTTATTGTTGTTGAAAAAGATGCTTCGTTCACCATGACGGGCAAATTCCATTTCAAAGATAATAATAATTTTGAAACAGAAACAAATTTTGACGGCGGCGTTCTTTGGGCTGATACCGGCGCAAATGTTGTCATGAATGGAAACTCTTACTCAAACAATGCAGCAAACAAAAACGGCGGCGCCATCTATTTTAGCGGAGGAACAAATGCAAAAAATCTTGTTGCAAAATTGAACGTTTCCAATTCCGGCTTTAACGCTAACAAAGCGGAAAGCGGCGGCGCAATTTATGTGAACGATAATGCAAGTCTTGCTATTCAGTATTCGTCGTTTGATAGCAACGAAGCCAAATTCAGCGGCGGGGCAATTGACGCTCAAGGAAACGGAATAACGATTAACGGACAGGAATCGATTTTTAAAAACAATATCATTGGTAACGGCGTAGCAGCCGTAACGGGAAAAAGTTATCAGGGCGGAGCGATTTATCTCAACGATAATGGTACGTTAAATATGACTTCTTCCGTATTTCGGGACAATCGGGTTATACCCTCCTCTACGGAAAGCAAAGGCGGCGCAATTTACACCGGAACCGGAGCAAAAATCAATCTTAGCAATGCCGTTTTGGAACGTAACAGTGCTTACGGTAATGGCGGAGCGATTTATTCTGTTTCAGGCAATGGAAATACCTCAACCGGAACGCTGACTATTAATGGAACGCAATTTATTGAGAATATTTCCGAAACGGCAAACGGCGGAGCGATTTTTACCGGCGATACAATTATTCAAGGCGAAGACGCAACTTTTTCGCAAAATAGTGCAGGAATTAACGGTGGTGCATTGTATGTAAATCATGTCAATAAAGACGCTTCCGTTATCAACATTAAAGATTCACAATTTGATTGGAATGTTGCCTACAATGATGGCGGTGCAATTTATCTCAACGCGACCGGACAAGAAAATGCTCCGCTCGTATTGGATGTAAGCGGAACGCTATTTTTTGGCAACATGGCACAATTCGATGGCGGAGTAATTTACGCCAATTCTTATACAACCGTTAATGCCAAAAGTACTACTAACGGTACACGGCGAACATTTTTTGGATTTTCTGATGATCTTGGTAATTATTCTGGAAATCTTACTTATCGGAATGGTGGAACAATTTATATTGACGGTGAAGTGAATAACAAAGCAACTTCACAATTGAATGTTGATGGCGCCGATTTCCGGCATAATTTTGCAGGATTGAATGGCGGAGCGGTGTATCTTCATTATGCCGACGCCGAAATTGCTAACGCCGAATTCTTCTATAATGCGGCAAGCGGATTCGGCGGAGGTATTTATTACGAAAATGAAAACGGAAAAGAATTGACGTTGAAAAACGTTCAAATGACTTACGAAATGGCAACTTCCGGCGGCGCGGTGTATGCGGTGAATCCGACAATTTTGAATATTTCCGATTCAGTTTTTTCGGAAAATACGGTAACTCAAGACGGCGGAGCGGTTTATTTTAGATCTGATAATTCTCAATTGAACATGACCGGAACGAGTATTACCGGAACAAAATTTTCATATAATATTGCAGCGGGAAACGGTGGAGCGGTTCGTTTACAAAACAATTCCAGCGTCAAGACCAACGGAGCAAATTTTTCTTTCAATGAGGCAAACAACGGCGGAGCGATTGGAATCGGTAATCTTGCGAAATTAGACATTATCAATACAACATTTTCCAATAATACTGCAACACAAAACGGCGGCGCGGTTTGGATTAACGATTCACGTACTCAACAATCCAATTCATCGAACTTCGAGATGAATATTCTGAATATTGATTCCGTTATTTTCAGTAACAATGAAGCGGTCAATGGCGGCGCGGTTTACGCCAAAAATGCAACAATAACCTCGAAATCCAAAGGCGTTACATTTAGTAACAATATCGCCGATCAAAACGGAGGAGCGTTGTATGCCGAAAATTCCGACCTGTTTCTTGAAGGCGCAACGTTTACGGGAAATGAGGCAAAACAAGGCGGCGCCCTTTATTTTCTGACCACCAATAATCAGAATCGGGAAATTACATTGAAAACGCCGGTCGGCGCTGCGAATTATTTTACCGAAAATAAATCCGGCAGTAACGCTAATTCAATTTACTTTGACGTTCAAGGTTCAGCGGTAACGAACATTAGTCTGAATGTTGAAACAGACGGGATTTTGTACATGAATGATCCGATAAGCGTGAACAATACGAAACAAAATTCTACTCTGAATCTTGATCTAGATATTGTCAAAACCGGAAACGGAAGATGGTTGCTCGGAGGAAGTAACGATTTTAGCCATACCAAAGTTGGCACAACGGTTGATATTAAAAACGGAACCTTTGAATTGCCAAACGGCAGCGAACTTTTATTGACCAACGCCGATGAATCCGATTATTTTCAATTGGCGAGCGGCGCAACGTTGGCAACATCAGGAACGGTCAATTCGTCTGTTTTTAGTAACTTAAAAACGACAACGCTTAATTTTGCCGCCGGTTCAAAAATGAAACTTGACGGTAATTTGGCTCTTAAAATTGAAAACGATTACGAAATCGCTTCAATATTAAGCGGTAACGGCAGATTAACCAAGCAAGACGACAAAGAACTGAAATTTACCGGAGCAACCAATAATTATAACGGAAATGTTGCAATTGAAAAAGGCAGTTTTGAAATATTGAAAAGCGGTGTTGAGGGAAGCGGAAATTTTGTAACAAAGAGCGGTAGTTTCGTTATGAATCATGACACATCATTGTTGTTACATGCAGACCTTAACCAGCCAAGTCTTGTTGCAAAATCGGTTTCCATTGACCGCGTTCATTTGAGTATCGACGGAATCAGCAGTAATGACAATCAAAAAGAGTTTATCCTGATTCATACCACAGACGGGATTCTCGGAAATTTCAAAACAGTAAACGGTGAAACTGAAACATTTACATCCGATGTTGATTATCTCACGTTCAATCTTGGTTTTCTGAATAACCGTAAAGATTACGGCGGAACAATTGGTTTGCGTTGGTACAGTAAAGACGATGACATTAAAGCGTCCGGTTTGTTTACGATAGAAGAAGGCAAGTATTTCAATGTCGGCGTGGAACTTCACGACAATAAAACCAATCTTGATTCGGACTGGTCAGGAACCGCACTCGATAAATATGGACTCGGAACGTTGGAACTTTCCGCAACAAATACTTACAGCGGTAAAACAATAATTCACGCCGGTGAACTGCTTTTAACCAATAAACAAGGAACAGGACTTGGCAACGCGGGTGTTGAAGTACAAAAAAATACGAGGCTTGGTCTTAATTTTGACGGAGTGTACAATAAAACAGTAACCGGTTTGGGACAGGTGGTTCAATACGGCGGAACAGTGGAACTTGCCGGAAACAATAAACACTCCGGCGGAACAATCTTAAAAGGTGGAGTAACAGAATTTACCGGCGATAATCAATTTGGAACCGGTACAATAACGTTTGACGGCGGAACGCTGAGAAATAAAGCGGAAACTTCGCTGAAACGAAATATCGTTATTGCCGACGGTAAAACCGCTCAATTCGACACGCCTATTTTTAGTAACAATTTCAATTCGTCGTTGACGTTTAACGGTACAATTTCCGGCAACGGCGGATTGGAAAAAACCGGTAACGGAATGTTGACCTTGACCGGAAAAAATACTTTTAAGGGAACTTCATATATTCGTAACGGTTGGCTGAATATTGACGGTTCCGTTCAATCCGATGTGCGGGTTCAACCTTTTGCGGCGGTATCCGGTTCCGGTAAAATCGGCGGCGATTTATTTGTTACCCGCGACGGTTATTTCGATTGGTATTATTCGCCGAGCCAATCCGCGTCGCAACCGTTAAATGTGGACGGTTCCGTTTATCTTGCCGAAGGAGCAGTTTTTCGTCCGCGAACAGATTCGACCAATTTTACGAACCAAATTGTTGACTGGACAGTATTAACGTACAACAAAACGCTTGGAGGACAATTTTTATCTATCGACAATACTTATAACGCTTTTTACGATTTTGAACTGGATTATTCGGTTCCGGGTGAAATTCGGGTCAATGGAGAACTGCTGAGTCATCCGCGGGCAATGGGCGATATTATCACCACCGGACTTTCCATCGCCAACCGTAAACTGTACCGAAAGGTGTTTGTTGAATTGTTACGGGAAACAATGTACCGGAAAACGGTAACGCAAAATATCAACGGTTCTGTTCGCGGACAAGCGGCTCAATCGGCACGTTCTGTTTGGTTTACTCCGACGGCTCGCGCTAACAATTTTGCCAGTACGTTTGTCGGCGGCATTTACGATTTCGAGGCTTACGGAATGCAAACCGGTTCAACATTTTGGTCGAATAACAACAGTTCGCTTGGACTGATGATTGGTTATGAACGCGGTTCGCTCAGTAATCGGCTTGACTGGATTCGCAGTCACGATTATCAAATTGGTTTGTATTTTGGTCACATTTTCCGTAGCGGTTCTGAATTTCGCAGCTTTATCGGCGGCGGTTTCCAAACATTTACCGCATCGAGAAACGATATGGTCGAAACGTACATGACCAAGTATGACGGTTCAAGTTTTGAAATCAACGCCGAATGGGGAAAACTCTTTGCCGTTCAAAATGGTACGTTATTTCGTCCTTATTTTGCGGTGGATATTGAATACAGCGGACAAACGGCAGCACAAGAAGACGAAATCGGTAACGCATTCCGTCATTACGGGCGGGCGGATCTTTCGCAATTTTTTGTACGGTTTGGAGCCGATGTTGAAAAACGCGGACAATTTATTGACATTAATGGCGGAGCGAGTTACACGGGATTGTTATTTGGTCAAACTCGCGCTCATGCTCCGATTTTCTACCCGACTCGCGATGCTGGCGCCACGTCCTACGGCGCACGGCTCGGACGTTCTTCTGTAACATTAAAAACCGGTTTGAACTGGCATTTGAATCGTCAAAGAATGAATACGATTTTTCTTGATTACTTTGCCGATATTTATTTGGATCGGGCAGGCGGTACCGTTCAACATTCCGGCAATCTTGGTATTTTGGTACGGTTCTAAACAGTTAACAGAAATTATTTGTAACTTGATGTTACGCTCATGACTGGCGTGAACGCAACGATAGCGTAATGACCGCATGGAATGCCCCAAAGATCATGCGATTTAATGTAATGAATTTATAGTAAATAGAAACTTCCTGTTTTTCGACAATTCTATCCTTTAAGCAATCAAGATTATAGTGTTTCAAATTGTGTCCGGAATCAAACGATATTTTTTTGTAGCGATTAACATGTTGTCCCTAACGGGACAAAAACATTCATCTCCGTCTATCGGATCGCTACTGAATAGATACATTACTTTTACGTTAGAAATAGTTACTGTTTCGTCCGGAAACCACTGCGGGCGGGACGCCCGCGTTCCTAACAAAATAAGTTTTTAGAAGTTGCCGTTATTCATTGGCATTTCTCCCTAAATGAATTTTTACCACAAAATGCACGAATAAACACGAAAATGATGGTTCCCATTTTTTCGTGAACATTCGTGCATTTCACGGTGAACATAAGGTTTTGTCGAAACGATGGCGATACGGTCATGGTAAGAATCCCGCTTGCGCAACTATTCACCCAACTATTAATGACTCAAATTGCCTGTTGGCATCAAGGAATACTCAACTGACAGAACGTTAAGGAGTTCCGATAGTAACTTCATTGATTTTTTCACCGGTACTGAGTCGAATCCAGGTTTTGAAAGTTCGTTTTCCCGAATCTGTTACTTCAATCAATCTTGCACCGTAAGGTTTACGCTGGCAGGCGGAACGTCCGTAAGCCAACGCAATTCCGTGCAAAATTCCGATGTAATCGTTTTCGTGGTCATGTCCGCAAAAAGTTCCCATCACGTCGCCGCACTCAAACATTGTCTGAAATAAACCGGAATTGAGAATACCAACACATTCCTTTTCCTTCTTATCGCCGACCATTTTCGTTTCTTTTGGAAACGCGGGAATCTGAACATATTCGTCCAACGGAATATGAAAAAACGCTAACGCCGGTATTGGTTTCCCGTTGTTTTTTGCAGTATATTCTTTGCTTTTTTCCCGATACCACTGAATTTGGTCAGAACTAAACCAACCAATCGGTCCGCTGAGACATTGCGGCGGATGCGGAACTTGATAAGCATTGTCGAAACAATAAAGAAGTGTGCAGGGAATTGTTTCGCCGCGAGAATGGACAGTTAAAATATAATTTCCAACCCCGCCAATCTCTTTCGGTCCGTACTCGGCATAACAATACGGAATTTTGGTAACATAATCCATAATCTCTTTACGAGTTATGTTATATTCGTCATCGTGATTGCCGAAAATAAATGCCCAAGGAAGTTTACGTTGAATACAGGGTTCAAAAATAACATCCCAATCTTTCAGGGAATTATTTTTGACATTATCGCCCGTGTAAATAACAAAGTCGGGCTTTTCCGTATCAAGAACCATGTTGATCATTGCAAGACGTTCTTTCGGCGTTTCACTCGGATCCTGCGAATTAAAGTGAGTATCGGTAATTTGGGCAATACGGAAAGTACCGTTCTCCGAAAATTGCAGCGCTTGTTTTTCCTGCGCCAAAATAACGGTGCAAGAAACAGTCAACAGTACAAAAAATAAATGTCTCATGTTAATACCTTTCAATAAAATTGTTATAACAATTTTTACGCAAAAAATCAAGAGATAGGCGTTCCCATTCCAAAACGATTGGAACATCGACGTTTGCGATAATTTTACCATAAGATTTGTAATGAGTCAATGAGTATCCCCTATTCTTTTTGAAAATCGTTTTTTTTGAAGAGATGAAAGTTATCGGTGACGGTAAGATTTTCGTGTACGACGTCGAAAATGCCGTCAAAGTCCGAACCGGCGCCGAAGGTTACAGTGCATTGCAGGATGAATAATGTTTTAATGTTGTTGTATTAAATATAAATAAAAAGCATTAAAAAAATTATTCTCC
>JAIRLW010000557.1 GCA_031259095.1 Planctomycetaceae bacterium
GGAGAATAATTTTTTTAATGCTTTTTATTTATATTTAATACAACAACATTAAAACATTATTCATCCTGCAATGCACTGTAACCTTCGGCGCCGGTTCGGACTTTGACGGCATTTTCGACATCGTACACGAAAATCTTACCGTCACCGATGTTGCCGGTGTATAAGACTTTCTTTGCCGTTTCGATAACCTGTTCGACCGGAACTTTTGTAACAACAACTTCCACGCGGACTTTCGGTAACAGTTGAATGTCAATCGGAACGCCCCGATAAAATTCGCTGCTTCCCTTTTGCATTCCACAACCCATGACCTGCGTTACCGTCATTCCGGTAATATCAATCGCATTCAACGCCGATTTGAGATCGTCAAATTTATTCTGACGACAAATGATCTCAACCTTTGAGAGTTTGGGACGATTGGGATCGACCGGTTTGGCGGTAATATTTTTTGATGCGGGATGTTCTACCGTAACAGCCTGAGCAAGCGGGACTTTTCCTTCTTCATGAGCGACAATACCAAGTAATTGATCGGTAATATTGAAGTCCGCATAAGCGCTGGCTAAACCGTGTTCGGAAATATCCAACCCTCCAAGTTCTTCTGCTTTGGAAACACGTAAACCAATGGTTGCTCCAAGAATACCAAACAGAATAATCATTGTGACCGCAACCCACACGGCAACAGAAACAACGCCAATAATTTGCGTAGCCAAAAGACCGGTTCCTCCGCCGTAGAGTAAACCATGAAACTCGCTGTTGACGTTGGGGTCTGCCAAAAGACCGACGCACAATGTTCCAACCACGCCGCAAATTCCATGAACAGAAATTGCTCCAACCGGATCATCAATATGAAGAACCTTGTCGATAAATTCGATTCCGGCAACAAGAAATATGGCAGAGAGCGTTCCGACAATCATTGCGCCGACCGGACTAACAACGTCGCAACAAGCCGTAATTCCAACAAGACCGGCTAAGGCTCCATTCAAGGTCATTGAGACGTCCGGTTTTCCGTAACGAATCCAGGTAATAACCATTGTTATCGCCGCACCGACCGAAGCGGCGAGATTGGTTGTTACAAAAATACTGCCCATAGAAGTCAGCGTTGCGTCGCCGGTGGCGCAAACAGTTGATGCACCGTTGAATCCGAACCAACCGAACCAGAGAATCAGAACTCCCAAGCAGCCGAGTGCAAGGTTACTGCCGAGAATAGCACGCGGTTTTCCATCTTTGGTGTATTTTCCAAGACGCGGACCAAGAAAAGCGGCGCCAATGAGTGCGGACAAACCGCCAACCATGTGAACAACGGTTGAGCCGGCGAAATCGTGAAAACCTCTTTCGGATAACCAACCGCCCCCCCAAACCCAGTGACCGGAAACCGGATAAACAAACGCACTTAATACGATACAGTAAATACAGTAAGTACTGAATTTTGTCCGTTCAGCCATTGCGCCTGAAACGATTGTTGCTGAGGTGGCGCAAAAAACAGTTTGAAAAATCAGAAAAACCACTCCGGGATAACTTCCGGCTCCGTATTGATTAGCAATCGCTCCGCTGGAAAACAAATCAATTCCGCCGAAATACGGTGAAACCGTTTCGCTGGAAAGATTCATCCCCGGCGCAAACATGATTCCAAAACCAATAGTTGTAAAGAAAATCGTACCGAGTGCGAAAGTCAGTATGTTTTTCATTACGATATTACCGGTATTTTTGGCACGGGTGAAACCGGCTTCCACCATTGTGAACCCCGGGTGCATAAAGAACACCAAAGCGGCTCCAAGTAGAACCCAAATGGTGTCCACAGACGAAAATTTGTCGGCAACCTCTGCAACAACTTCGGGTACTTCCGCTTGTGCAAAGATCGGTAAAAGAAACTCCAATGACGGCATGACATGCTCTCCTTTTGTTGGGTTTAATTTGAAAAACACGCGACCAATTCGCGGTTAAACTTCTTAACCTCTTAAAAAGCATTTTCCATGCCAATTTAAAATGATATAAAAAGAAAATGTGCAACTTATGAATATCAAAAGAGATAGAGAAATATTCACAATTTTGAAAAAAGAATAGTTTTGTGTTTACAATAAGAAGCGACAAATTTGTTTTGTCATTTTAGTAAAATTACAAAATTGTAATATTGATGGTTTGACTACTGATTTGTCGGTATAGATGACAAATTTCCCTTAAAGTAGGTGATGTTTCGCCGAAACATTGCGTCGGCGTACTCGCCGACTTGCCCCAGTGAATGGCTGGAAATCAAAGAACAAAATCAACCGTTGCGATCTTTCGGCGAAAGGTTGCCCACCTTTTTATAGCAGTTGATAATGGAAGATGTTATCCCATCAGTCCCATTCGTCCCTAATATCCCTTCACTGAACGTTCAAAGTAGATCGCTAAAAAATAATATTTTTAGAAATTCTCTAAAATAAATTGATCCCCCCCTTTTGACAAGATTTCATTTTCTAATAAAATCTTGAAAATTGATAGGAGACAATGTTTTTATCTAATTACTCTTAACTGATAATTAACATTGTTTCTTGACAACGGGAGAGGGTTGCCAGTGTCGGCGACCTTCATTAGTGACCGAACCTTAACTGGTAGTGATTGTTATGTCAAAACATTCTAAACGTTATCGGAATGATGTTAAAAAAATTAAACAGGATGTGCCGCTTCCGTTGGCAGATGCCGTTAATTTGCTGAAACAATTCGATAATTTGAAATTTAACCAAAGTGTGGAAATCGCTGTTCGGCTCGGTATTGATCCGAAACAAGCAGACCAACTTGTTCGCGGTTCTATTGTTCTTCCACACGGTATCGGTAAATCGCTTCGCGTTTGCGTTATCGCCAAAGGCGATAAGGCTGAAGAGGCTCGTAACGGCGGCGCCGATACGATTGGCGATGCCGATCTCGTCGCCAAAATCAAAGAAGGTTGGACTGATTTCGACGTCTGTATCGCCACACCGGATATGATGGGACTCGTCGGACCTCTCGGTAAAATACTCGGTCCACGCGGCTTAATGCCCTCGCCTCGCGCCGGAACCGTTACAATGGACGTTGCCAAAACAATTAAAGAATATAAAGCCGGTAAAGTCGAATTTCGGAATGATAAAGCCGGTATTGTTCACGCAATCGTCGGCAAAATCAAATTCGACCAGAAACAATTAGTCGAAAATATTGACGCTTTCCTCCAATACGTCCAAAATCTCAAACCCGCCGCGGTTAAAGGGGTCTATGTGAAAAGTATCACGATCTCCGCAACAATGTCGCCGGGTGTTCACGTGATCAGTTAAATGTCGTCATTCGTTGCGCTCGTAGCTGACAATAAGTTCATATTAACCGATTCAATGCGTCTTTTTTGAGATTTATAATGAATAATAATAATAATAATAATAATAATAATAATAATTAAAGAATAACTAATTAACTAATAAAATCGTATAAACTATTTCGTAATTAAAATAAAAAAATCATTCACTACACTATTTTTGCGGTAATCAATGTTTTCGTTGTTTAAAAACGGTAACAATGAATCCGCAGTCAACAGCCTAAGCCTAAAATGAGTAAGTTTGTCAAACAACTGATTACCGATACCGTTGCAAAGCGGCTTGATGGTGTACAATATCTGATTCTGGTCGGTTTGACCGGAATTGATGCGAATAAAAATAAAAATCTTCGGGTTAATCTTGCGTCGAAAGGGATTAACCTGATGATGATTAAGAATAGTCTGGCACGACGCGCTACCAAAGGAACTCCGCTTGCTGCCGCTTTTCAGAATTTGACTGGTTCTTACGCTCTTTGTTGGGGTTCTTCAGATATTGTCTCGCTAGCCAAAGAACTGGTTAAATTAACAAAAGATAAAACCCTGCAAGGTTTTGAAATTAAAGGGGCTGTTCTGGACGGCGAGGCGTTAGGACCGGAGCAGGCGATTGATGTGAGTAAATGGCCCACCCGTGAAGAACAAATTTCAATGTTGCTCGGTCAAATTATCGGCGTCGGCTCCAAACTTTCAGGTCAGTTTATCGCTATCGGCGGCGCTTTGGCAAGTCAAATCGTTAAACTTGCCGAAAAAGACAACGACGACAACAACGCAGAACCAAAAAATGCGGAATAACAAAAAACCAAAATAATAAAAGTAAAATATCAAATTGCTGAATATTTTACGAAAAATATGGTCATTAAAAAACGCAACAGGAAAACTGTTCGTTTTGACATAAATATTACTTTGTTATGAATTTAACTTTTTTTCGAATCGTTGCGATATCGGATTTGTGTGAGATTCGGTAATTCGTTTTAAGTTGAACCATTACAAGATTAACCATCATTTTTATGCGTTTTCCAAACGCAACCAACGAGAAAGGAAACATTTCCATGAGTGAAACACGAGAATTTTCAGCAGCAATCAAAGAACTAGGCGACAAAATTGTCGGTCTGACTTTGAAAGAAGCCAAAGAATTGAGTGATTATTTGAAAGACGTTCACGGTATCGAACCGGCTTCGGGCGGTGCGGTGGTTATGGCGGCTCCGGCTGGAGGCGGCGATGGCAGCGGCGCCGAAAAACCGGAAGAAAAAACTGAATTCGATGTCGTACTCGAAAGTTTTGCGGCAGACAAAAAAGTTGCCGTTATTAAGGTTGTTAAAAATGCAACCGGCGGCGGTTTGGCGGAATCAAAAACTTTGGTCGAAAGTGCGCCAGCCAAAATTAAATCCGGCGTTTCCAAAGATGAAGCCGAAAAACTGAAAAAAGAACTCGAAGAAAACGGCGCCAAAGTCAGTATTAAATAATGACCGGCAATGTATTTGTGAATGGCAATTGACCGCGTGATTTAAGAAAATAGAATAATCACCGGTCATTTGTCATCTTATTATTTTTTTCCCAATTTGGTATCTTTTTTGCGACGTCCCCCCTTTTTAGGAAAATCTGATGTATTATAATAATTATCCGGTTTTCTGAAATTTTTTTTCTTTATATTTTCTTTGAAAGATTACGCAAATGAAAGGCAAAACAATGCCCCTCCCTTGTGAAAGTAATCTGGTCTGCGGACACTGTTATTTCGTAACTCTTTTTTCTCCATAGAAGTTCGTTGGCTTTATACGGTAAAAAATTGCCGGTTCCTACTTAGATTTTGCGGCGGTAAAAATAGAACAAGTATCATATATTAACAACATTACTTAACTTAATTAATTGCATTGTAACTATTTTGATCCTAATTATCGAAAACAACCAAAAAAGAATAATCAAATAAATTAACAACCAAACGACTATGCATATAGCGAATCCGATTTACGATGTTGTCTTCAAATTCATGATGGAAGACGAAAAAGTAGCGAAATCCTTTCTTTCGGCAATCATTGAGGAAGAAGTATTGGAACTTAATTTTGCAGCGCAGAAACGTATCCGGCATTCATTAGATAATCGGGTACCCCAAACGGAAGATGCGGAAAAATTGTTTCTCACGGTATGCCGGTTTGACTTTTCCGCCCAAATATCAACTTCAAACGGCGGGATTAAAACGGTGATAATCGAGTTACAAAAAGCGAAGTTTCCGTCGGACATTATGCGTTTCCGCCGTTATCGTGACTTGTATTACCAAAATCCAAACAATATCTACGGCAGTGAAGAGAACAAAAAAGCCTGCCCGATCTATAGTATTTTTCTAGTGGGTTATGACTTGGATTATGACATTGGTATTTCCAACCATCCGATTATTCATGTCAATTACAATTGTGAAAACGGCTCGACGAAACAAGATTTTGATACAACCAATGAGTTTGTCCAAAGCCTGCGTCATCCATCATGGATTATTCAGATTAACCAACTCAAGCAAAGTTACCAAAACAATCTCGAAAAAATGTTGAATATATTCGATCAGAAAAACCGTATCACCAATCATTATACCCTGAATAATCATTATATCCTGAATGTGAACGAAGACGAATTTCCAGAAATGTATTATCCTATTATTCGTCGTCTTCGCATGGCTTCTGAAAGTGAAGATATTCTGATAGGAATGGAAATGGAAGACGATTTTATAAAAGAACTTCAAGACAAAGAACGACTTATCGCTAACCAAAGCAAAATGATTGAAGAAAAAGACAAATTAATTAAAGAATTGAATAAGCAATTGGCAAAAAACCAAATATGAAAATCAATTGCTTTTAATAAATAACCGGACAAAATAGTTGTCCGATTAAGATATCCTAACTCGGACGTCATAATATTGTGAATGTTTCACAAATTTCGTTTACCTTTTTAATAGTTTTCAATAACTTTTTTGACAATAGCAAAATCATGGCAACACCTTCACAACGCCGTATCAATTTCAGTAACGTCAACAAATTTGGCGCACAGAACTCCACTTATGAAATTCCCGATCTGACGATCCTTCAGACGCAGAGTTATCGGCGATTTCTACAGGAAGATGTTCCGCCGCTTAAACGCGAAAATGTCGGACTGGAAGCCGTTTTACGTGAGATTTTTCCAATCGAAACGTTTGATAAGTCCATTCGTCTGGAATATCGTTACTACGAACTCGAAAAACCACGTTACGAACCGGATGAGTGTCGGCAACTACGTCTGACTTACGGTAAACCGTTCAAAGTCCGGTTGCGGCTCGTTAAAGAGAGTAGTACCCACGAAGAAGACGTTTATCTCGGCGATATTCCCATCATGCTCGGAGGCGGTGAGTTTATCATCAATGGCGCAGAACGTGTCGTTGTTAGTCAGCTTCACCGAAGTCCCGGTATTGATTTTGTTTCCGAAATGGACGGCGACCGACGAACATTCAGTTGCCGCGTGATTCCTGAACGCGGAAGTTGGATCGAATTAAATATGACCAAGAAAGAAACAATCTCCGCCAAAATCGATCAGAGTAGTAAACTCCCGATTATGATGTTTCTTCGCGCCATGTCCGATAAATACGGAACCAATTCGCAACTGATGAAAACGTTCTATCAAACGGAAACGCTTAAAATCGAAACTAAAAAAATCAGTATTCCCAAACCGCCTAAACCCGCAGCCCAAGCCAAGTCGTCCAAATCCAAAAAATCAAAGGCGGCTAAAAACGAAGCGGTTAATGAAACCGTTGCGGAAAATCCTGGAATTACCGGAGAACCAACAAACGGAACCGAAAAACCAATCGTTGACGAAGAAACCTCAAAAGAACCACAGGTTGAATCGTCCCCGATTGATTTGAGCGTGTACACCGCGCCGTTTCGCGGGAAAGTGGCGGTGAGCGATATTGTGTATCCGCAAGGTTCTGAAAAAGCAGGTCAGGTTATTGTCGAAACCGGTGAAGCCATTACGGATAATAAAGCTCTGGAAATTATCGCTTCAGGAATCAAAAAAATCGAAGTAATTGAAGAGCAAAAAAATAAATTGCTGCTCAATTCGCTTGCCGAAGATAAAACCAGTTCCCACGAAGAAGCGTTAGCCAAAATTTATATGCGTCTTCGACCCGGCAATCCGCCGCAAATGGATAAAGCACGGGAATTGTTTTACGATAAATTTTTCGACACGAATCGTTATCGGCTTGGCCGGGTTGGACGTTTTCGTATCAACCGGAAACTCGGCATTGATATTCCGTTGGACGAAATGACTCTCAAACCGGAGGATATTATCGAAGCGGTTAAATATCTGAACCGGCTTTGGGGCGGCGACCGCACCGCTGAAATCGATGATATTGACCATCTTGGAAATCGGCGGTTGCGCACGATTGACGAACTGGCGGGTGAAGAGTTACGAAAAGGTTTTCTCAAACTTCGCCGAACGGTGCAGGAACGTCTCGCTTCTCGCGGAACCGAAGAAATCACGCCGCGTCAAGTAATCAATCAGAAAAGTATTTCAGCCGCAATCGAATACTTTTTCGGCCGCGGTGAACTTTCTCAAGTGGTTGACCAAACCAATCCGCTGTCAATGTTGACCCATGAACGCCGACTTTCCGCTCTTGGTCCCGGCGGCTTGAACCGGAAACGAGCAGGTTTTGACGTCCGCGATGTTCACTCTTCGCATTACGGTCGGATTTGTCCGATTGAAACGCCGGAAGGTACGAATATCGGTCTCATTTCCAGTCTCAGTATTTACGCAACTGTTGATGAGTTCGGATTTCTCGTTTCGCCGTATCGAAAATTGGAAAATGGAAAATTAACCGACAAAATTGATTGGCTTCGCGCAGACGAAGAACACGAAGCAAAACTCGCTCCGGCAGACATCAAAATTGAAAAAGGAAAAATTATTCCCGACGAAATTTCCGAAACGGTTATTGTCCGGTATCGCGGCGATTATGATCCGGTTCCTGTTGAAGATGTTGAATACATTGATGTTTCGCCGAGCCAAATGATTGGAGTTTCTGCCGGACTGATTCCGTTCCTCGAACACGACGACGCGAACCGTGCTTTGATGGGATCGAACATGCAGCGTCAAGCGGTTCCGCTTTTGATTTCAGAACCTCCGCTTGTCGCCACCGGATTGGAAGGACGCGCCGCGTTCAACTCCAGTCTTTTGATTCACGCCAAACGCGGCGGAACGGTAAGTTATGTTGATTCACAGCGTATTATCATCGACTACGGAACCGGAACCGATGAATATGTATTGCGAAAATTTGTCGGTCTTAATGAACGAACTTGTCAGAATCAAGTACCGATTGTTAAACCAAATGAAAAAATCAAAGCCGGTCAGATTATTGCCGACGGCGCAAGTATGTATCACGGTGAACTGTGTCTTGGACGTAATGTTCTTGTTGCGTTTATGGCGTGGGACGGTTTCAATTTCGAGGACGCAATCATCATTAGCGAAGACCTTGTTAAAAAAGATACGTACACGTCGCTTCATATCGAAGAATTTGACGTCGAAATACGCGACACAAAACTTGGACGTGAAGAATTTACGGACGATATTCCGAATGTCGGCGAAAAAGCGTTGCGAAATCTTGACGAAACGGGTATTGTCCGTGTTGGAACTTATGTTCGTCCCGGCGATATTCTGGTCGGTAAAGTAACGCCAAAATCGAAAACCGAACTCACGCCGGAAGAAAAATTACTGCACGCAATTTTCGGTCGTGCCGGTGAAGATGTTAAAAACGAATCGCTCGAAGTTCCTTCCGGTGTTGAAGGAATTGTCATCGGAACTCAAAAATTTTCATGCCGGATGAGTCTTTCGGAAGATGAACGGAAAGCATTCGATGCGGACGTACGCCGCGTTGAAAAAGAAGAAGATGAACGAATCGAAATTTTGTTCAAACCGTTGATTGAAGAACTGGAAAAAGTTCTTGGACATTCGATCAATCGGGAAGAAACGGAACAACCAAAATTGTTTCGAATTGAACATCTCAATCTGGAAGAGGATAATCCGAAACGTGAAGAAGCGGAACGAATTTATCAAAAACATTGGACGGCGATTGAAGCGGCGGTTGACGCGAAAGACCGTAAAGTCAATTCGATGAAACGCGGTGATGAACTTCGGCGCGGTGTTCTTCAAATGGTCAAAGTGTATATTGCCGCAAAACGAGTAATTTCGGTTGGCGACAAAATGGCTGGTCGGCATGGAAACAAAGGGGTGATTGCCAAAATTCTTCCGCGTGAAGACATGCCGTTTCTAGCGGACGGAACACCGATTGAAATTATGCTCAATCCGCTTGGAGTTCCGAGCCGTATGAATGTCGG
>JAIRLW010000610.1 GCA_031259095.1 Planctomycetaceae bacterium
GGATGAAACCTTAAGAACGATTGGCAGGAAAAGAGCGGGATTCTGGATTGGAATGCGAAATCTCGTGAGTAACATGTGCCGTCTGGTAACACTGAAGCGTCTGACATAGGGGGAAGACCCAAAAAAGCCGACGATTCGCGATAAAAGCAAGAAAAAAATTCGCGAATAAAACGGAGGTCGAACGCCTTCACTCCAAAAAAATAACGGAATAAAAACAAAATCTAAACTGCTGCATAAAAATTCCCGTTTTTAGAGATTCCCTTATGTTGCTACGGTAAAATAACTGTTGCAGGTTCACGATTTGGTAACGAAAAATTTCGGTAGTTTCCGCGATTCCGAAAACCGGTTCCAAAAAATTCCGGCGGAGAAGAAATAACCGGAGACTCCGGCGATAACGGCGTCATTGTTGCGGTTTCCGCGCCAACAGCAATTGACGGCGCACGATCCGCTCGACGTTGTTTTCGGGAAAATAAATATTGGTCATGATTTTCATCTGAAACAGAAATACGCGGCTGAACCGGTTTGGTGTTGGATTCAACAGCGGTGTTGGAATTCCAGTCATTGGAATGTTGATAAACGTTTTTTTCCTGACGAACAAGCGTTTGTAGAACGTTTTTTGTTTCTTTTATTCCGGCGTTATCTGTAACAATTATATTATTTACATCGTTAATAATTTCTTTGTTTAGTTTTTCTGAAGCGAATTGCTCTGCCATGTTACCGATTTCAGAATTTTTGAAAGCGGCAATTCCTAAACAAACAATCAGGAAATACAAAACCAGTGTTGCCGACATTTTTTTTGCGTTTCCCCATTTTAACGCCGTTCCAAACGATTTTTTTACTCGTCCGTTTGAATCGACACTGCACATTTCGTCAAGAATCAAATGGGAAAGATAACCCGATGAAAGTGCAAACGCTTTGAAAATCCGTTCTTCCGGTGTTCCGGTTGAGAGGAAAAAGGCAATTTGTCCCGAAAAAACCGCCGCCGGAATACTATGAAATATTCCGCGATGCGCGGTCGTCCGCTTGACCAATTCGCCAATACCAAACCGGACAAACAAAAGCATTGCTCCTCCGCCAAGCATGACAATATCGGGGTCGATAGTGAGTTGCCGTAACCGTTGGACAAACAGCACCGCGGCAATTCCGGCGGCAAGATAAATACATTCTTGAAATGATCGGCTCGTATCGCTGTCGACGTCCGGGAACATTCCGGCAATACTGCATAAACCAGCCGAAAGCAGGCATGTCGGCAACGGAAGACCAAAAGCATAGCCGACTCCGCCCAACACAATACCGGTTACTGTACTACATGTTATGTGTTGCCTGAAATTACCCACTTTAACCAATAATAAACAACGACACGACAAAAGAACAATTTTTGGGAAAAATAATCTCTAAAAAATCATTTGTCCCATATTTCCCATATTAGTTTGTCCCCTTTGTCCCTATCGTCGCTTAGCCCAATTTTCGGGACAGATCATTCTGTGATCAAAAACGAATTTTTTTTAGAGGTTTCCTAGAAATACCGGCGAAGAATAGCAAAAATTGCTCTTGGAGAAAAGAGCAAAATCCGTTAAAATTTGTTCTTTCCGGTTTAAAGTGAAGTGTTTTCGCGTTGGTGTTCCGTTATCCGCGATGAAAAATGAGCGTTTTCGATTTGATTATTTTTGCCATTCTGATTGCTCTTGCGTTTCGCGGGTGGATGACGGGAATGGTTGCACAAATTGTTTCGGTGGGTTCGTTGGCGGCTAGTAGGATTGCGGCGTCACGGTTTTCGTTTCTGTTTGCGCCGTCCATTCCGGCGGAAGAACCTTGGAACAATATCGGCGCAATGATTGTGTTGTTTATTGTTACAATGCTGGCAGTTCGATTGGCTCATCGTTATCTGGAAAAAAAGATTAAAGATTGGAATCTTGCGAAATGGAACCGGCATTTCGGCGGATTACTTGGTTTGCTCAAAGGGCTGATTCTTTGCATGGTGCTAACATTTTTCGGCGTGATGTTAAGCGAAACAACGCGGGATATTGTTTTCAAGTCCAAGAGCGGCAACTACTTAGCGTGTTTGATCGAAAAAACCGAAACATTTATCCCGTCGGACAGTTGCGAATTACTCCGTCGGCAACTTGAATATTTTAACGCAAAAATTAACGAAACTAATAGTGACGGGACGGAAATGTTGGCGAATCTTTCGCCAGAAGAAAAATCGTTGCAAAAAATGCGGGAATTTTTACCGTCTGGTCAAGAGGTTCAGGGTTTTCAGGAAAAAACCAAATCCCATCTCGACGGCTTGATTTCTCAAGGTCATTCCTTAATCGAACAAGCCAAAAATATTCAGCAGGGAACCAACAAAGCCGCTTCATTGCTCGATGCTCTCAGCAAATGGTGGACAGGTTCCGGCAACGAAAATAAAGAGAATGAACTTAAACCCGATGAAATAGGACAAACACAAAATTCGTCAACGATTACGGATAAAACGACCAACACAACCGTTTTACCGTTAGTTTCTCCGCGTTCAGAACCGACAACTATGTCCTCCTCTTCAATATCGCCGGAACCGGTTCGCCCATTCAATCCGCCCAATTCCACCAATCTTTCAGCAGAAACCGGAGAAAAAACATTATTCCGCCGCCGATATGCTCAAAATAATCGTCAACATAATCAGACAGAAACGGTAACGCAACCGTTACCATCCTCAACATCAACACCCTTAACGTTATCGGAAACAACATCGCCAACATTGTTAACATCAACACAATCAACAATGTCATCAACGACTTTGTCGGAATTATCGGGATTTGGAGTTGAATCGTTTAATTCTGAGTCCTCTTACAATATTCCGGCAACCCCGATACCGATTTCCCGTTCAACTGTTCCATTCCGTTTACGTTCTTCGGCGATTGATTCTTCCGACCGACTTCTCCAATCCTCGCCAACCCGTATTCCGGCAACTCTTTTCGCAACACCAAAACGTTAATTTTTCTGATTGTTTCGGAATTTGTGAGGTAGTTAGCAGATCAATATCAGGTAAGCGATTTATCAGGTAGGC
>JAIRLW010000098.1 GCA_031259095.1 Planctomycetaceae bacterium
GGAATGCGATGGAGCATAAAAGGAGGTCAAACCGTACTAACATTAAGGACTATTATAAAATCGAACAGATGGGATTCGTTCTGGAAAAACGTAAAAAAAACAAAACCACACAGCTTACCGCAACATACGTAGAATCAAAATTACACCCTTAACTATTAACTAAATCCCTCAAAATAATCTGCGAAAATCGGCGTCATCTGTGGATTATTTTCCCCACTTCCGAAAATTTTTCGACCGGAACAATTTTGTCGTCAAACGTCTCGACATCGCCGCCTCCACATGATACAATACCCGTCAGGCTGAAAAAAATGACCCGAATTTTGAGACGGTTAGAAATAACCTATTGAATATCAACCGGATCAAAGAAATATTTTTCAGTTATTTTTAACCAATTTTCCAACCCAAAAGGAGTTTTGACATGACACGACCTGTTACACTTACTACCGGACAATGGGCAGACCTGAAACTTGCGGAACTTGCGCCCAAAGCGAAAAGTTTCGGCTACGAAGGACTTGAACTGGCAACATGGGGAGAACTTTTCGAAGTACGGCGTGCAGTTACGGAAAGCGATTACTGCGCGAAACGACGTGAAATTCTCGACAAAAACGGACTCGGCTGTTGGGCATTGCAAGCCCACCTAGTCGGGCAATGTGTTCTTGACAAAATTGACGAACGACATAAAGGGTTTTGCCCTGATTATGTTTGGGGTAACGGTAATCCCGATGAAGTCAACAAACGCGCCGCCGATGAAATGAAAGACCTTGCGCGGGCAGCGCAAAAAATGGGAGTTGATGTTGTTACGGGATTTACCGGTTCCAGTATCTGGTCTTACCTCTACTCTTTTCCACCGGTTTCGCAAGAAACAATCGACGGCGGTTACAAATTATTAGCGGAACGTTGGAATCCGATTCTTGACGTTTATGGAGAATGCGGTGTGAAATTCGCGTTGGAAGTACACCCGACCGAAATTGCGTTTGATCTTTACAGCGCCGAAACCGCGTTGGACGCTTTGAATGGACGTGAAGAATTCGGATTTAACTTCGACCCGTCGCATCTCCTCTGGCAAGGCGTTGATCCGGTCGAGTTTATTTATCGTTTCAAAGACCGAATTTACCACGTTCACATGAAAGACGCTATTGTTACTTTAAACGGTAAAACCGGTATTTTGTCCTCGCATCTGAATTTTGGCGATTACCGGCGCGGTTGGGATTTCCGTTCGCTGGGGCACGGCGGCGTAAACTTCGAAGAAATTATTCGCGCCTTAAACAATATCGGTTACACTGGTCCGTTGTCGGTGGAATGGGAAGATATGGGAATGGAACGTGAATTCGGCGCAACCGAAGCCTGCGCGTTCGTAAAGAAAATTAACTTCTCGCCAAGCAATATCGCCTTCGATGACGCGTTCGATAAAGAAAACCGTTGAATCGTGGAGAGTTGATAGTGGAAAGTGGAGAGTTTCGCAATCTGATTATTGTTGCAATAATATTGTGCTGCTTGCGAAATGTTAATGTTCGCATGGTCAAGAAATTATAGCAAAAAATAATCCGCAGATTACGCCGATTTTCGCAGATTATTTTATAAGAATATAAAAATAATTGTAATTATTCAGTGATTTTTTTAATACTGATTTTTAACTACGAAAAACACGAATGTTCACGAAAAGATTGGAAAAATCGTTTTCGTGTCCTTTTATGTTTTTCGTGGTTAATCGTTGTTAATAATTTCTTGAATGTCTTCTTTGTTATGATACAAAATATTTCGGAATTTCTCTTGCGAAATTTTCCGTATTTTCTTTTTTCGGAATGGATGAACCTTACTAAAACGAAGTTGATAACGTTTCGGTAGATTAGAATTTGCAACAAAACCATGAAAACACAATCACCCATTTCCTACTTTCCATTCCGTTAATTGATCTGTATCTTTACCAAAACAAATAGATTGTAACGTTTTATATTTTGTTTTGTATTAATTTTTGTTTCTTAAAAATGTTCCGGTAACTGACCGTTCCGTAACGGCGATTTCTTCCGGCGTTCCTTGCGCAACAATTTCTCCGCCCAATTCCGCTGCGCCGGGTCCTAAATCAATCACATAATCCGCCGACCGAATCACCTGCAAATTGTGTTCCACCACAATCAACGAATGTCCCGTTTCAATTAAAGCGTTGAAACAATCCAGTAATTGTACAATATCGGCAAAATGTAACCCTGTTGTCGGTTCGTCCATCAGAATCAAGGAATGTCCTTTGCCCGTTTGTAACAAATAAGCGGCTAATTTAAGCCGTTGCGATTCGCCGCCGGAAAGCGTGTTGATCGGTTGTCCCAGCCGGATATAGTCAAGACCAACATCAATCAAACGTTTTAATTTGTGTTGCGTTTTACTTTGCCCCCGAAAAAATGTAAACGCCTCACGCGCCGTCATCTCCAGTACCTCCGCAATATTTTTGCCGCGATACAAAATTTCAAGAATTTCAGTACGATAACGTTTGCCATGACATTGCGGACAACGAACCGTCATATCCGGCAAAAATTGCATGTCAATCACCATCAAACCATCGCCCTTGCAATGTTCGCAACGTCCGCCTTCAATATTGAAACTAAAATGACTTGCCGTCAGATTGTTAACCCGCGCATCCGTTGTTGACGCAAAAACATTACGAATATCATCGAAGATTTTCAAATAAGTTACAGGATTTGATCGCGGCGAATGACCAATCGGATGTTGATCAACCATGACCGCATCATCAATTAAATCGTTCAGAATCAATTGATCAAACGGCAAACAATCTGGTACGTTTTTATCTCCGAAAGATCGGCACAACGCAGGATACAACGTCTTTTGAACAAGCGAACTCTTGCCGGCGCCGCTCACTCCGCTGACAACACACAACATTCCAAGCGGAAATGCGGCAGTCAAATTTTTCAGGTTACGCCCGCAACAACCAGTGATCTCAATAACTCCGTGTTCAGGAAGACGCCGCGTCCGACGAGTATTATTGTTGCGAATTTCGTTGCCGTTAAGATACTTTCCCGTTAAACTTTGGGAATCTTCGATCATTTCCTGAACCGTTCCCTGAAACACAATCTGTCCGCCGGATTCACCCGCACCGGGTCCGATTTCAACAAGATGATCCGCCGCACGAAGAAACGCTTCTTCATGTTCCACGAGAATCACCGTATTGCCCTGATCACAAAGTTGCCGGATTGATTTTAGTAACTTATCGGTATCCGCCGGATGTAAACCGATTGACGGTTCATCGAAAACGTACAACATATCAACCAGAG
>JAIRLW010000341.1 GCA_031259095.1 Planctomycetaceae bacterium
AAGGTTGAATCTATCTTGTATCTTTGGCTACTGAGGTTGTTTTGTTAAGAAAATTAGGTGGAAATGAGGTTGTTTGGTCAATATTCAGACGTGTTAAAAATATTCCACTGATATATTACTTTTCTTTTAATTTGTGCCTTTTAATGTACACAATTCATTTTTGTATTCTCTGTCTTCTCTTCCTTGTTTTATTGCTTCCAATATCTCACTCATGGTGATATTGGTTTTTATTCCTTTAACATTTTCCAATGGTAATTTTAAGTCTTTTTCATTTTCATTTATGGGGTTAGTTTAAATTTACTTCCATCCTTTCTTGTGATGATTACTTCTTCTTTTAGTGCAGTATTTAATACAGTAGAAAAATTTTGCTGCGATTCTGAATAATTATATATTTTCATTATTATCTATCATTATCTTTATCCAATAAAAATTCTTTTTTTCAGATAAATTTTTCGGTTCAATAAACGCCCATAATAATATATGCGTATCCGTAAGTATTTCATGAGTTTAATAATTCCTCATCAGTCATCGAAAAATCTGTAGCAAGTTTTATTTCAGCCTTACCCTTTAATGTACCTAATTCCCTTTTTTTATTTTTTTTCCAAGTTTGATAGGGAACGATTACAGCGATAGTTTCTTTCGTTGTTTCATACGCTATCGCTATTTCGTTACCGGCTTCTACTTCTTTTAAAACATTAGAAAAATGGATTCTTACCTCTTCTAATGGTAATGTCTTCATAATACGAATCAACTTGGTCTGTTTATATTCATCACACTTAAAAATTCGTAACTAATCTGCTGTTGAAATACTATGTTACTTTTAATTTCAATATTTGAAAAATATACCGCACAACATTTTCATGTTGTGCGGTTGAAAACGTTGATCTATTGATGTGATTTATATGACCGCACCGTAGATATCGTTTTTATCTTCTTTTTTGTAATCGGTAACAAGCGTTTCGGTCGTCAACATCAACCCGGAAATACTTGCGGCATTAGTCAACGCGGTACGAACCACTTTGAGCGGATCGATAATTCCCGCTTTGAACATGTCCACATATTTTCCGGCGTTGGCATCGTAACCGGTGTTCGTTGGTTTTTGCAACACTTCGTCGGCAATCACGGAGCCGTCAAGTCCGCAATTTTCGGCGATTTGAACCATTGGTTTTGCCAAAACGCGCAACACAATATCAACACCGACTTTTTCGTCGCCTTTGACCGTACCGCGAACTTTTTCAACCGCTTCTTTGCAACGGAGCAACGCAACACCGCCGCCGGGCAAAATACCTTCTTGAGCCGCTGCACGTGTTGCGTGAAGCGCATCTTCAATTCGGGCTTTTTTCTGTTTCATTTCGGCTTCGGTACTTGCTCCAACCTGAATCACCGCAACACCGCCGCTCAACTTCGCAAGACGTTCCTGAAATTTTTCACGATCATAATCGCTTTCGGTTGTTTCGATTTGTTTTTTCAACAAATCAATCCGTGCTTTCAGTTCATCTTTCTTTCCGCCGCCTTTAACGATAACAGTTGTATCTTTATCGACGGTAATTTGTTGCGCTTTACCGAGTTGTTCCAGCGTAACATTTTCGAGTTTAATTCCCAAGTCTTCGCTGATCACTACGCCGCCGGTTAAAACTGCAATATCTTGTAACATTGCCTTACGGCGGTCGCCGAAACCAGGGGCTTTGACGGCGGCGACATTGAGAATTCCCCGCAATTTGTTGACAACAAGCATGGTCATTGCTTCGTTATCGACATCTTCGGCGATAATCAAAAGCGGCTTCATTGATTGCGAAACTTTTTCGAGTAACGGAATCAACTCGCGGATATTGCTGATCTTTTTTTCATGCAATAAGATCAGCGCGTTTTCCAAAACACAATTCATCTTGCTCGTATCGTTAATAAAATACGGCGAGACATAACCTTTATCGAATTGCATTCCTTCGACCACTTCGTAATTTGTTTCGGCGGTTTTTCCTTCCTCAACCGTAATAACACCGTCGTTTCCGACTGCTTCCATTGCTTCGGCGAGAAGATTACCGATTTCCGTATCGTTATTAGCGGAGATCGCACCGACATTAGCGATTTCCTGTTTTGTTGTAACCGCTTTGGTGAGCGAGGCGAGTTGTTCGACCGCAGCGTCCGCCGCTTTATCAATACCGCGCCGCAGTGCGGTCGGATTGGCTCCGGCGGCTATATTTCTGAGACCTTCTTTGAAAATCGCGCGAGCGAGAACGGTTGCTGTTGTGGTTCCGTCTCCAGCCTGATCGGAAGTTTTTGACGCAACTTCATTGACCAGTTTCGCACCCATATTTTCAAACGGGTCTTCCAGTTCGATTTCTTTACTGACACTAACGCCGTCTTTGGTAACGGTTGGACCGCCGTAAGATTTGTTCAAAATAACGTTACGACCGGTCGGTCCCATTGTTACGGCGACGACATCCGCCAGTTTATTAACGCCGTCCAGAATTTTCTTTCGGGCTTCGTCACTGAAAATAAGTTGTTTTGCCATATATTTGTTAATAGTGAATAGTTATTGTTATTGTTAATTTAATAGTAAAATAGTTGGTAACAACAATCGACGGCGAATAGTAAATAGTGTTACAAATGAAATAAATCTTTTGACGGCTGTTTACTATTCACCATCAATGCGTCACTACTTAACAACTTTAGCGAGAACATCGGATTCACGCAATATTTTGATTTCCTGACCATCAATTTCGATGTCACTTCCGGAATATTTTCCGTAGATCACTTCGTCACCGATGGCAACACTTAACACGGCACGCTCGCCGGAATCCAGTAATTTACCAGGTCCGACCGCAATAACAGTTCCGCGTTGCGGTTTTTCTTTGGCGGTGTCCGGCAGGAAAAGACCGCCTGCAGTTTTTTCTTCTGCCTCAACCGGCTGAACGACAATACGATCATCCAACGGTTTCAGGTTAATTTTTTTCGACATAATATTTTCCCTTTCGTGTAAAAATTCTTATAATTTGAAAGAGTTCAGATCAAGTGATCTTTTACCTTTCTTTTAAAAGTTTACCTTCGACAAAAAAAGTATTTAAATTGTTTGATTCGAATGGCACAT
>JAIRLW010000650.1 GCA_031259095.1 Planctomycetaceae bacterium
TACACCTTCAATTTTCTCTCCGCCGAAAGTGACGGAAACTTTACAGGGATAAAGTTTCGGAAGTCCTTCAGGCGGCGGCGGAAGCCGTCGGCAACCGTCCGCAACAAAACAAATCAATAGAATCAAAAGCGAATAATAAAATACTCGGAACATGGTTTTTAATAAAAATTGTTTGAAAAAACGGAGCCACATTGACAAAGAAATTGTCAACAGACGTTATCAATTGCGGCTCTTTTTGCCGGATAAAACACAAGTTACGGTAACGGTAAATCCGCACCGCCATCATTCATTGATCCCATACGTTTCCAGTTTTTATTGTCAACCGCATTGGATGTGAAGGAGACACTTCCGTCGGCAAACGCAGTATTAACTCCACCGGTATGTACAGACCGCGCGGCGAAGAAACCGATACCGTTGTTGGTACTCCAATCAGGATGATTGGGATTGGGGGAACTGAATGTCATGAATCCGGTTAAAGCGGTTCGATTTTGCATCCACGAAGTTCCACGCCAACCTTCCCACGAATCGACTGCCGAAGAACAAATCGAACCAATATCCAAGTTGTTATCGGCATAAACAACGCTTCCGCCAGCGGATGCACCCGGATTGGCATCAGAAAAAGTCCCGCGAAAAGACTGCGAAATATACGCGGCACGTAAATAAGGAATAGTTGGATTTGTATCGGTGTTACCGTGAGTTCCATCACCGATGATAGCTTCACTGTACAATATGGTGTTGCTGGTTCCGTCGGTAATCATGTCGAATGTCCGTGCGACGAGTAACGAAAAGATACCATCGTTTAAGAAATTCGGATCGTAATTGTAACCGGTTCCTGATCCATAACATGCCATGTAATTGATTCCGGCTGTCGGAGTTGGAGCACTACTGGGATCCGTATTAGAAGTCATACCGTCAGCACCGGTCCAGTAGGTTGTGCCGGTAATACAAAATGCATCGAAGGTTCCTACCGCAGGATCGGAAGGACATCGAAATCCCGCAATTTTTGTTTTGGCGGCTTCCTGACACGGCGGCATAATACGACGAAATACATTGGCGTTGGTCCAACAGACCGGTACATGATCAGAACACTCAAAATAAGGTTCACGGATCTGCTCCAAAATCGCCGTTTGTTCCAAAAAGGGAAGTATTCCCGTTTGAGCCGAAAAACCGGCGGCAAAGGGACATCTACCGCAACCTGAACGTTTTCCTGTCAGTTTTGGAAATTCACTATGCGAATCATAAAAGTTATGATTTGCCAATGCGATTTGTTTTAGATTGTTTGAACATTGGATTCGCCTTGCTGCTTCTCTTGCCATTTGAACGGCTGGCAACAATAGTCCGATCAGAATGCCGATGATTGCAATAACGACCAAAAGCTCAACCAACGTAAATCCTAAGTTGCGACTGGTGAATGTAACTTCTTGTCCGTTATCGCATTCACCGATCTCATTGCCTAGCCCCCCCTTTTTTGCCCAAATTAACGTTTTGGCAAAATAGGGAGGAATCCTCGAGGCGTGATACACAATTTTTGCAACAAAATGCCCGCTCATCTGACGAAAGCAAATTTGCAAATATCCCAAACACAAAATTTTCATTCTTTGACATTTTTTTACCTTTCAATTTTTCAAAGATTTTCTGAAATAACGCACCGCTTGTTCAACATGTGCGTTGTAAACCGTCTGATACAAAACAACAAAAATCCATAAACGATTCAGACTAATGTTGGTAAATAATCTAAAAAATCGTTTGTTCAAAAGCAACTGATCGGTGCTCCTTTAATTTATTTATCATATCAAACATTATTGGTGATTATACACTGTTTTTGTGTATCCACAAGAGGGTGCATCAATAAAAATCAGAAAAAAATAAAATTTTTTGGCAAAAGTTTACTGAACAATTTAATAGATATAACTTTAATTTTTTCAACTTCTGCCGATAAAACTGATCGATAAGTCGATTCAAGTCGATAAAATAGGTTTTGAGAAGTTGCCTAAAGTGTAATGCGTTGCAAGATGTCTATTGTGTTGTTTCAGATTTTTTGTAATATATCAGTGGAGTGATTTTAACTTGGTCTTGCTTTGATTTTTTTGAATTTGTATTATTTGGCGATGTTTCCTTATTCCTTGTCTATTCCTGATATTTCCGAGTTTGTTACGTGACGGTTTCGAAGAAGCGGTTGCTCGTAACTTGTATGCGCAAGGTGAGGAGGTCGTTGTTTGGGTGATGTTGCAGCTTGCGGTGTTGGCTCATCAGAAAGCGTCTCAATCTTGCGAAGTTTCTCCGCCCGGCGCGATTCCGGTTTATCAAAAAGAACCTTCTCGAAAACGTTGCCGAAAACCCGGCGCGAAACTTGGTCATTCCGGTTCTCTTCGTCCTCCGCCTGAAAAAATCACTCGTCAGGAAAGTCATCGTTTGGAATGCGAGTCGCGGTAGTCCAGTGGTGAAACGTTTTTTCAAACAGGTTTTCAAAGGAATTTTGATTACGGACTTTTGGGGTGCGTACAATG
>JAIRLW010000005.1 GCA_031259095.1 Planctomycetaceae bacterium
TTCCTTAGAAAGGCGGCAATGCCGACAAACCTTTGTCCCAATGATCCCTAAAGTCCCAATTGTCCCTTAGATCAAGGGACTTTAGGGACAATTGGGACATTAGGGACAAACTGAAATTGAACACTGAAATTGAACGCAGAATACGCAAAATTTCGCGGAAAATGCAGAAAAGAAGTAATTTTGTAAAAACATTATTTATCACCCAACCCTCATGAACTCTTACAGAACACTCGCTGTCGGCGGCAAACAATTTGGTTATTATGCGTTGTCGTCGCTTGATATCGAACTTTCGACCATTCCGTTTTCGATTCGGATTTTACTGGAATCGGTGTTGCGGAATTGCGACGGTTTGCAAATTACAGAGCAGGATGTTAAAAATCTTGCCGGTTGGACGCCCGAAGGAATTGCGAATATCGAAATTCCTTTTAAACCGGCACGAGTGTTGCTTCAGGATTTTACCGGAGTTCCTGCGGTGGTCGATCTTGCGGCCATGCGTTCCGCCATGAAACGTCTCGGCGGCGATCCTGATAAAATTAATCCATCGATTCCGGTCGATCTGGTGATCGATCACTCCATTCAAACCGATTTTTACGGCTGCCGCGATGCGTTGACGAAAAATGTTGACCTTGAATTTCACCGCAACGCCGAACGTTACGCTTTACTTCGTTGGGCGCAACAATCGCTCAGTAATTTCCGGGTCATACCGCCTTCGGTCGGAATTATTCATCAGGTTAATCTCGAATTTCTCGCCGATGTGGTTCATCCGTCGTCCAATCATGGTTTGAATCACAAGATGAATCACGGTTCGGATTGTTTGTTGTATCCTGATTCGGTTCTCGGAACCGATTCGCATACGGTGATGATTAACGGATTGGGCGTCTTAGGATGGGGAGTCGGCGGGATTGAGGCGGAAGCCGTGATGCTCGGTCAACCGTATTATATGCTCGCTCCTCAAGTGGTCGGTGTTGAATTGACCGGTTCCCTGCAATCCGGCGTTACCGCAACCGATTTGGTTTTAACTATCACCGAAATTCTGCGGAAAGAAGGAGTGGTCGGGAAATTTGTTGAATATTTTGGTTCCGGCGCATTGTCCATGCCGTTGGCTGACCGTGCGGTTCTTGCGAACATGGCTCCTGAATACGGCGCAACTATGGGATTTTTTCCGGTCGATGATCAAACGCTTCGGTTTCTCCGCGAAACCGGACGGGAACCGCAGCACGCGGAAATTGTGGAAACTTATTGTCGGGAACAAAAACTCTTTAATTCGCCGGATCAACCGTTACCGAACTATTCCAAAATTCTAACTCTTGATCTTTCGACAGTTCAACCAAGTTTAGCCGGTCCCAAACGACCGCAAGACCGTGTTTCACTTTCCGCGATAAAAGAAAGTTTTTCCAATGCGTTGACCGCATCGGTCAAAGATCGCGGGTTTGGTCTTTCTGTTTCCGAAACAAATCAAACGGGTTTGGTTGTTTATCCGGTCAATGAAGACCCGACCAATAAAGATAATTCAACAATCAGTATTCCTGTTCGTCATGGAGTTATTGTTATTGCGTCGATTACGAGTTGCACGAACACGAGCAATCCTCATTTGATGATTGCCGCCGGTTTGCTGGCTAAAAAAGCAGTGGAGAAGGGACTTCGTGTTCCGCGTTTTGTGAAAACAAGTTTTGCACCGGGGTCGCGTGTTGTTGCCGATTATCTTACCAAAGCCGGTTTGGATGAACCGTTGAAAACGCTTGGTTTTCATATTGTCGGCTACGGTTGCATGACGTGTATCGGTAACAGCGGTTCTCTTCCGCCGCAAGTGGAAAAAGCGGTTGTTGAAAATAATCTTGTGGCAACAGCCATTCTAAGCGGTAATCGGAATTTTGAAGGAAGAATCAATCCGTTGGTCAAAGCGAATTATCTTGCGAGTCCGCCGATGGTGGTTGCTTACGCTTTAGCCGGACACATTGATTGCGATTTAACCGCTGAACCGCTTGGCAAGGACCCGAATGGAACGCCGGTTTTTCTGCGTGATATTTTGCCGGCGGAAGAAGAAATTGCGGAGGCGATGCGGTTGGCGGTTGATCCTGAGATTTATCGCAACCGTTATCGGGATGTTTTTGATTCCAACAAGGAATGGAATGCGATACCGAATGAGTCGTCGAAACTTTTTCGGTGGGACACGGCAAGCGTTTATATTCAGGAGCCGCCGTTTTTGACGGACATGACGCTTGAACCGCCCGCGAAAATTCCTGCGATTGAACGTGCGCGTTGTTTGGCGGCGTTGGGCGATTCCGTTACGACCGATCATATTTCTCCTGCCGGTTCGATCAAACCGGATTCTCCTGCCGGTAAATTTTTAATTGCGGCGGGAGTTTCGGCGGCGGCGTTTAACAGTTACGGTTCGCGGCGCGGCAACGACCGGATTATGACACGAGGAACATTTGCCAATATTCGGATTCGGAATTTGTTAATACCGGGAACAGAAGGCGGAATGACAAAACATTTTCCAACCGGTCAGGTGTTACCGATTTACGATGCGGCGGTCAAATACCGTGAAACGTCAACGCCGTTGATTGTGTTAGCCGGAGCGGAATATGGTACGGGAAGCAGCCGCGATTGGGCTGCCAAAGGAACGGCGTTACTGGGAGTTAAGGCGGTCATTGCAACAAGTTTTGAACGAATTCATCGCGGAAATCTTGTGGGAATGGGCATTTTGCCGCTGGAATTTGTTCACGGTGCGACTTGGCAATCGCTCAACCTGACCGGCGAAGAAGAATTTACCATCACGGAAATTGACAGGGATTTTGTACCGGGCAGTGAAATTACCGTCAAAGCGGAACGAGAAGTCAAAGCGAATCTGTTTAGCGAAACGGAATTTCGGGTCAAGGTTCGTATCGACACGCCTGTTGAGTTGCAATATTACCTGAACGGCGGTATTTTGCAAACGGTTCTCCGTAATCTCTAAAATTCGTTTGACGCGATTGCCGTTAGGTTATGCTTTACCTCCGCCGCGAACTCGACGACCGGGTCGGGCTTCGCTTTCTTCGATAATACGAAGGAATAGGTCTTCCAAGGTTGACGCAGGATTACCGCTGTAGATTAATTGGGCGTTGTCTTCGTTGATGGTTTTCAAGATTTGATTTTTGGCGTTTTCGCTGAGTCCGGAGACGCGGATTTCGAATTCGTTTGAAATTTTCAAAAGGTCTTCGACTCGTCCTAACTCCTTGAGTTCGCCCTGATACAAAATACCAATCCGATCACAAACATCTTGTACATCGGCTAAAAGATGGGACGACATAATTACTGTTTTGCCCTGACGTTTGAGATCAAGGATTAAATCTTTCATATTCCGTGTTCCGATGGGATCAAGCCCGCTGGTTGGTTCGTCAAGTAGAATCAGGTCAGGATCATTGATCAACGCTTGCGCCAAACCAATACGTCGGGACATTCCTTTGGAATATTCACGCAATTGGCGTTTCCGCGCCGATTCAAGACCAACCATGCTAATTAGTTGAGCGATACGTTGCCGCCGGACGGCGCCGGACATGTTAAATAAACGACCGTAAAAATCAAGCGTTTCTTCCGCGTTCAAAAACCGGTATAAATAGGATTCTTCCGGTAAATAACCGATTTTTTCGTTTTTGGCGACGTCGGTTGCCGACTTGCCAAGAATAAAAATATCTCCGCTTGTCGGGAACAACAGACCCAGCAACAATTTAATTGTTGTTGTTTTTCCCGAACCGTTCGGTCCCAAAAGTCCAAAAACTTCGCCGCGGCGAATTTCAAGATCGAGCGCTTTTAAGGCTCTGACTTTTTGCCGACCCCAAAAATCACGATAAACTTTAGTTAAGTTTTGCGTTTCAACAACAATATCCGATCCAGTACTCATAAAATTAAATCCCCAATAAAAATAGGAAAAACTAACTAAACAATATAATATCTCTATAATTTATCGAAATGCTAAAAAAAAAAAAGTCCCCCGAAAAGATTTTTCGATTATTTCGGACTTTCGGAAAAATACATCATCTGGGGTGTCGTCTAGGGACAGAAGGGGGGGGACGATAAGGATTAATGGGACAAAGCAGGCGATTCCTTATGCCTGAAAGTTATCTAACCTATGGATCACGCCGAATGCTTGATTTGTCTTTTTTTACAAGTTACAATGTGTCAATAAATTGTGAAAGCATTACTCGCTAAGTGAAATTTCTAAAATCTTGGGTTGAAACAATTCACGATAACACCCCAACCCCCTTCACCTTCATTTCATTAGGAATAAAACCATGAAACGATTATTAACCATTTTCGCGTGTTCATTATTCCTATTTCCGCTTTTTGCACAATCTGTACAAGCGGACAATTTTTCAATTGCCGTTCCGGATATTGAAACTGTCAACGCTCCGTTTGGAGAACACGACGTGAAAATGTTCAAAAATCCGCCGAAACTTTATCAACCGGAAACATTGGTCTATCTGCTTGGCGGTAACACTTCTCAAGTTGGCATTACTGCTGATTTTGAAGCGATTAAATCCGCCGGTATTGAAGGCGTTCTCCTTTTTCACGGCGAAATGGGCGGGTTCTGGTCAAAAATCAATGATCCCATTCCTTGCCTGTCTCCAAAATGGGACGACTTGATGCGGCATATCGGCAACGAAGCAAAACGGCTCGAACTGCGGTTGACAATGCTTAACTGTGCAGGTTGGGCAATGTCCGGCGGTCCTTGGGTCAAACCGGAAGACGCAATGCGCCATCTGAAGTTTACGCGAGTCAATCTTGGAACAAATTCCGATACTCATGTTGTTATCAAATCATCCGGCGGATTGGATTATCGTGACGTTTGTGTTCTTGCGTTCCCGACTCCGCTCGAAGACGATCACACGATTCTCAAAGCGGAATCAGTCAAAGCGGAAGGCATCAGTCCGCCGAATTACGATTGGAAAAAATGGTACGACGGTCAAGCCGGCGCGGTGAAATTGCCGGAAAACAAAGAATACGGACAATACAACAAGACCGTGATTGATGTTACGTTGGAAAAACCGGCAACGGTACGAACAATTGTTTTTCCGTCAATTGAAGGAATGAATCACGCATTCTCTTATGAACCCGCTATCAAAGTTAAA
>JAIRLW010000116.1 GCA_031259095.1 Planctomycetaceae bacterium
GAAAGACGTTTTATTCCTCATTTTGTACAATTTAAAAACACGGAAACTTCGGAAACATGGATATATAATTTTCAATATGATTATGCCAATAGTATGAACAAAAGCATGAGAGGAATACGTTACTTGGAAGAGTATCAATTTGGAATTCAAGAAAAAGGCGGAAAACTTGTTCCTTTGGAAGAAGGAATGAAACTTTTTGAATTGGCAAAAGCCGGAAAATTAAAAGCGGTACTTGTTAAAGAAGATGGTACTCCACTGTCAAATGAAATCATCGTTGATTGCTTAGAATTTCCGTAATATTTCAGTGTGCTTGTCCACGAACCTTGAAATCACTTAAAATGTCTATACGATAATAGAATTGGGGTGCGATTGTCCAGGAACTTTGCAATCGCCTAAAATTACCGATACGATAATAGGATTGGGGACAACTTTTAGGAAATGCAACAAGAGATGAAGCGAATTATCGTTTCGATAATATTCAAAAAACGGCAAAATTGTTCAAAAATTGAGTTTTGCGCATACAATGGCCGCAGATTGATCATTGATAATTTCCGGCTTGCAAGATAAATTAAATTTGTTCAATATGAATAATTGGCAGATATACCGTTTTCACTTTAAAAACCGGTTTTTGAAATGTAAAAACACCTTAAATTGCGGAGTTAAACGAAAAGATAAAACAGATTTTTAAAAGGAAAATGTTATATATTGCTAATTTTTTTATTTCAAAATATGAAGAAATTGGGCAAAAATTGGTTATAAATCCTTTTAATACAACTGGTTATGAACTTTGCAAAAATCCAGATATGACATTATCGCGGAAAGTATGGAGATTGCGGAAATGTTTGTTGATACGGAAATTGTTGGTAGGGAAATTGTTGATACGGGAAATAGCCGCTTGCCGATGATTGTTGGATACCGCGAATCACGTTTTGAATCACCGTCGATTTCACTTCCAACGGTATCACATGAATTTTTCTCGCCGGCTCTTCCACCGTCATGCGGTCAATCTCTTCCGCATATTCTTTGAGTTCCGTCGCTAACGGTTCCGGCGCAATAATTTCAACAGAGTTTGTTACATTATCAACCGTAACCCGCGGATAAACTCCGCCGGGTAACCGAATCGACATCATCTTTTGTTGGTAAACATTCAGAACCTGTTGCACAACACGGAACGCTTGCGTGTTTTTGATCGGAACCTTAAACGGTTTACGTACCGCACGCTCGCCCGGTAATTCCGAAACATCAAGCATTGCAATCAAATTCGCCACCTCCATGCGTTCCGCCTTCGCTCCCCGAACATAAATTGTGTTCGTCGATTCGTCCGGCGTTATCTCCAAACGCGGCGGCTGAAACCGCACACCAAGTGTTGTACTAAACCGCTGTTGACGACCCGCAAGACGTTCACGAAGAATTAATTGTAACTTCATCGACACTAACGCCGCACTAATATTACGCACAGAATATATCGTGTAATCCCGACCCTCAAAAACAATTCGATCATCTATCCGCTTAATAATACGTTCCAATTGATCAAGCGCATCACTATCATGAGATGTTACCGTCAACGAACCATCGTCATTCATGATCACATAAACATTCGGTACCGCTTCCTGAATCTTTTCCGAAACATTTTTTCGTAACATTTCTATTGGATCGGGAGGGACAATAGGGACTGTTGGGACAACTGGGACTGAAGGAACGTTTGGAACAGTAGGGTTTGCCGGATCAGCGCTTGCAGAGTCTGTAGCGGTCATTGTTTTTTCATCGGGATCATTCATTGAAAAAAATCCGGTCGGTTGATTCCACGATGTTGGTTTTGCCGGTTCGTCCTCTTTTTTCTGAATCAACGGTTCTTCCTGACGAATCACACGCAACCGGTTTTGTTGGTATTGGGGCCAAAGTTTTTCCAATTCCCGAATCGTTGCCGACGCATCGCCTTTGAGTTGAATCACACGAATTTGACTGCGGCTGTTCGGCGAACCGGCAAGATTGGTCGAATTTATCGTTTCCGATTCATTGCCGGCTGCTCCCCGATCAGACGGCAACGGTTCAGGTTCACGGGTTGTTGGTTTAATCGGTTCACCCATTTCGATCAGCATTTTTCGGGTTTTGTCGAGTTGCGTTTTCGTTCCCTGTACGAATATCATGTTCGTATTTTGATCAATCTCCACTCCGGGTGTTGTGTTGTACGGCTCATCAAGAAATAAGGCGTTAATTGCAGTATAAACCGTCAATGGATCGAGAACCTCCAACGTGAATACCGCCAGTTCACGGTCTTCGGTACGCAATTTCTCAAGCAATTCACCAATCATTTTTTGCGATTCCGGTTTTGCCTGAACAATCAATTGATTACCGTAATAATCGTAATACGCCTTCACATCCAACCCTTGATCCGAAATAAGATTCGCAACCAATGTCCGAGCGGTATTGGCTGCGGTATTTTTGAGTGAATACGTTTCAATTTTAACATCGGGATCGGTTTCATTTAATTTATCAACAGCATCTTTAATTTTGACATGATCCGATTCTTTCGCCCAAGCGAGAAGTTGATTCGGATTGATTCCGTAACCGAATCGGGCGTTGGGAACAATGCGCAACAAAATCGGTTCAACACTCCGCGCGGTTCCGCGATAAATAATGTACGTTTGCATCTTAGATGTTGTTTCAGGACGTTCCAGAAGCATCTGTTCAACCATCGCCCGAACTTTTTGTTGATCCGCAAGTTTTCCCCAAACAATTAACTGCCCCGGAATACTGCTCGGCAAAACAATAACTTGCGTTCCCAACGCTTGCCGAATTGAAGTTGCGGTGTAAGTGATTGCTGTTGCAGGAATATCGCTTAAATCGTATGCAACCGGCAACGCTTCCGTTTCCGCAGGACGCGGAACATCAAAATCGGCAATACTCGCCGCCACCTTCGCCTGAATTTCCGGCGGCGCATGAACTAAAACATCGCCGGTACTCGGTCGTAACGTTAATACCGCTCTACCGTAAAACATATTGTTCAAAACCGTAAAACCCTCGCCAAGCGGAATATTTTTGAAATAATATGTTTTAAGAACAGGTTCAGGAAACGCTTCCGCAACCGTTTCCAACATCTTCGCAATTGATTCATGATCAGCCGCTCCAGCCCAAGCAATAATTTCATCCTGACTAATTTCAAAAATCAACGCTCCGGGAAATTGATACGCTAAAAGTTGCCGTGCGGTTGTTGCTTTTTTGTTTCCGGCTTTATAAATTTTCAGGTTTTGGTTTTCTGTTTCGTTTGCGGCTGTTTCCAATTTGGTCAATGCGTTCGAAATGTCAACATGTTCTTTCGGTGTTCCCCAAACAGCAATTTGTTCCGGTTTTGAACCGGGAAAAATCAACGCCGACGGAGCAACACGGTTTATCAGCATGTAAACCCGATAATAATTTTGACGCTTCAACGCATAAACTTCCAGCGACGGTTTTTTTCGCTGCACATCGTTACGATAATTCTTGATGAAATCGGCAATCTTTTGATGATCGTCTTCCACCGCAACCGCCATAATTGTTTGACGTTCAGCGGACGGCGTAAAAACCGCATTCGCAAACGCCCGGCTTAAAGAAGTATAAAGTGCGGAAAAAACTGTTGCAGGAAAATCATCCGCCGAATAAAAACGCGGAACCATTTTATGAGTTGCCGGTAAATCCTTATCGAGTTCTGAAATTGCTTTGGTAATTTCCGCATGTTCCAACGGTGTTGCGATAACAACAAGAATTTTTGTATCGCCGGAACGCGGAACACGTTGACGCGCCGAAGTTGCCGGAACCGTTGGTGTTGCCGGTGTTGTCTGAGACGGATTGAACAACGCATTGGGGCAAACCGCTTTAAGCCATGTTACGGCGTCGTCAACACTGATATATTGCAACGGATAAGATTTTACAACCGTTTCCTGCCCTTCCGCAAGCGGTTTACACGCTTCGTCCACAATTTGTTGAATCCGTTCCAATTTATGTTTCGGAGCCCAAACGAGAATCTGATTCGGCACGCCGCCCGCCATCGGACTAATATCGGGATAAAGTTTTTGAATCGTTTCGATCATTTGTTCACGGCTGTACTTGGAACTTTCCGGCAGCGTAACGGAAAGCAATTCTTTTTTACCGCTTCCGGCACGGTCGTTCATTTCCTTGACGAGTGTTTCAATTTTTTCGTGTTCGCTTTCGCGGGTGTACGCCAGAAAATCGCGGTAGTTTGCCGAATAACTGTAACGACCCTGAACTCCGGGCGTGTACGTATAAACCGCTTCAAAACGGGCGGACGGAGCAATTTGATACAATAAGTTATAAATATCATAAAAACTCATCTCATCCAATGAATATCGTTTGACAACCGGTTTCATACCTTCCTGATTTCCCGCTGCAACAATTTGTTTAATCGCTTCGGCAACTTCTTTTTGATCATCGCCGTTGACAAAAACATACGCCGATTGCGTTTGCGGATCAACTTTGAAATAACCGGTTTTTTTCACGGTCTGCTGTGTGTTATAATAATTCCGGTACCAAGGCATTCTTTCGTAGTAATAAGAATAACCGAGCCGATACACGAGTTCATCGGAAGACATGGATTCGGCGTTTTTGAGTTGACTGCGTAACATAGTTTCAATCATCACCGGATCGGTATCGCCGATAGGATAAACACGAAGAACCGGACGAAATTGAGCGTCTTTTTCCCGAAGTTGTTCAAACAATTCTTTAATCTTAACATGTTCACGCGTTCTTGCCCGAACTGTAATTTTTTCCGCTGTTGGATCGGCGTAAACATCGGCGTCGGGAATCATTGCCTTGAACAATCCGGTAATCATTTTCGCATCAAGATTTGCCGCTGAATACGCAACAAATTTTTCGGCAAGTTCCGAATCCGGTTCGGATTGTTTGTTTGCCTGCTCGACAATTTCCGCAACTTTAACGTGTTCTTCCGGCGCCGCCCAAACCAAAATCCGGCGGCTTTGCGGTTCCGGCGTGATTTTCAGCCCTTGAAAAACATCCTGAATCACCTTGACCATTGTTTCCGGTTTCACTCCGGCAATCGGATACGCAAGCATTTGACGGTTATCGAGATTACCTTGTACCATTAACATTTGCGTAACTTTTTCGAGTTCCTCCGGTGTTGCCCAAACGAGCAGACGATTACCTTGTTTGTCGGAAAACAGAGTTGCGCCGGGATGTGAAACGTTGAGAATTTCCTGAGCGGTGGTCATATCGCCGATGGACATTTGGAACACTTTGAGTTGCCGTAACGGTTCACTCGCTTTGTTCTCCTCCATTTGTTTCAATATTGTTGCAATGAGTTGATGTTCCGACGGTTTTGCCCAAACGGAAATTTGATTCGGCGATTTATCAGGAACAACAGCAACTCCTTTCAAATCTTTTGCCGCCGTTTTAATAAACGCTTCAAGCCGTTCACGTTGATCCTGTGTTGCCGGATAAATGAACAGCATCGGTTCTTCGGGAGCCGTGAATGTTGCAACAATTGCCTTCACATTTGTTTCGATAATCTTTTGTTCATTCGGTTTGGCAATAACCATAATCTGTTTTGCGTCCTTGTCCGGCGTAATCATTGCGGTTGGAACAAGACGCTGCAAACCTTGAATCAGAACCGGCGTTGGTTCCGACTGCAGAACATAAAACCGAACCGTCGGATCATTCGCGGACGGTTCCGACGGATCAAGCGTTTCAATTAATTCCGTAACTTTTTCCAACAAACGCGGATGCCCTTCGACAATCACACTCTGACCATAATAATCATAAGTCGGAATCACCGTCGGAAACATCCGGCGGATAATCGACATCATCGTGTAAGGATCAGCACGCCGAAGTTGAAAGCGTCCGTAACGTTTATCTTTTCCATCGTTTGAAAAAGTTTTGACGGCGGCTTCGATAACTTTGTGTTCTTCGTCGGTTCCCCAAACGATTAATTGTTGCGAATTTTCATCCAGCGCAATTTTGGCTCTCGGCGTCAATTTTTGCAACTCCTGAATATAATCGAGCGGCATATTGGTTGTGAATAATTCCCTGCCGCGCCGTACCGGATAAAAACCGGTTTCAATCGGATACGCTTTGAAATATCGTTTCTCTTTGTCGGGATCCGCGGCATCCAGTTGGGCAAGCAACAGCATCAACGCATTTTTTTGATCCGGTCGAACCCGAATTACAATCCGACCATTTTCCGCATCATCCGTAATTTTTGCATCAGGATAAATTTCTTTAAGAATCGGAACAACTGTTGACGATTC
>JAIRLW010000128.1 GCA_031259095.1 Planctomycetaceae bacterium
ACATTTTACGACATTTTTCATTGTCATTCTCCTTATTTTATAAGGTTTTCCTGAAATCATTGCGATTCGCTTACCGCAAACAACACGGTAAAAAAACATATCGCAATTGACATAGATTCACAGTTTACGACGAATCAGACAAATTGTCAAGTGGAAAAAATTTTTTTTGACAGATTTCCGACAAATTTTTCAGATTATTTTGGAATTTGAGCATTTCCAAAATATGGTGAAAAAACGATGAAACTCCTCCCTTGACCATGAATTTAAGTGTGATAAAATCTTGAACATTATGGTGGTTGTAGTTCAATTGGTAGAGCACTGGATTGTGGTTCCAGGCGTTGTGGGTTCGAGTCCCATCAACCACCCTGTCGTCAATCTATGAGAATTAAGAAGTTGCAACACGGAGAATTGTGGGCGGCGTGTTTCTGGGAACGATTGAAAAACAAAAAATTGTATTTCACGACCTTTTAGAGGGACATTAGGGACAAATGATTTTTCATAAAACGTTTTGGTTAAAAAACGAATTTTTAGAGGTTCCTTACAATTAATTTTTCAAGATACCAACTATTTTTTAATCGACCGAAATCGACTAAAATCGATTTCGGTCGATTGAAAAATGAGTTTTTAGAAGTTGCCTTAAATATTAAATAATGAAAAATTGCTCTTTACCGGAATCGGAAAAAAAAGTATAGTCCGGCTTTGCGGATAATCTTGTTTCTGTATAAGTCATTTAATTATCTTAAATTAATGGACTGGTATCAATACATCGACGCCTCGCGGGTTTTGGTGTTCACTCTTGTTTTGACCCGGATAAGCGGAATTGTCCTCATGTCGCCGGTGATCGGCGGTTCAGATATTCCCGTTCAGGTTCGCGCGTTGTTTGCCTTCACGCTGACTCTGTTAATCATGCCGTCACAATGGTTTGTAACAATCGAAGAACCAAAAAATTTGACCGCATACGCAGTCTTAATTGCCGCCGAACTTGGAATCGGACTTTCATTAGGGTTGGGATTGACTCTGTTTTTCACAGGCGCGTCTATGGCAGGAGAATTGATCGGGCAGATCGGCGGTCTAACCGCATCGCAAATTTTCGATCCCATTTCCGGCGACCAAACTCCGTTACTGTCCCGCATGTTCCAATATTTAGCAGTAACCGTTTTCGCAGCAGTCGGTGGTTTACACGTTTTGATCACCTCGCTTTTGGATACCTTTCAAACCTTACCACCCGGCGAAGCCGCGTTTCAACCAACAATCGCCTATGCATTGGTTACCATCTTAGGACTCAGTTTTAATTTATCAATCCGTATCGCCGCACCGGTTATTGTTGCGGTTCTGGTCGCAATGCTCGTCATGGGACTGTTAGGAAAAACATTGCCGCAACTAAATTTGATGTCCGTCGGATTCGGTATTAACAGCGTCATTATGTTCGCCGTCATGGCGCTTTCACTCGGCGCAGGAATCTGGTGTTTTCAGGAACGAATCGACGACGTTTTTCAATTAATGTTTAGCGGGCTTCATGCTTCTTATTAGGGATATTAGGGATTGATAATAATTTCTAAAAAACTGAAAAATCCGATTAAAGAAAACAGGTAAAATTTAACGATAATAACAATGCTGTGGAATATTCTGTCCTATTTTCGTGAAACCATTTTCCTGAATAGTCAATAACGATGCCGCTCCATCAAAATTTTTCTGGTGAATCTTTTTCAAGGCGTGAATCCCGATCTTTCGGTTTTCCCGAATTTTCATCCAGTTCCTCTGACTGGCTCGAAAGAAAAAATAATTCCTTTTCCTCCTCGAATGTCAATGAATCGGACTCAGAACGTCTCCATACGGAATTTGATACGATTCGGCGTTCTTCCGTATTTTCCGGCTCTCCAAGTTCCGACTCTGAACGAATTTCCCCCAACTCTTCGCAACATCTCACGCCGCCCGTTGCGCAACGTCAAGAGGAACTCGATCATCGTGAGAATCAACTCAATGCCCGAATGGCTCAGTTTGAGACGTTGGTTCGCAACACCAAGTTGTCCATGCAAGCCAAAATGGATGAAATTGCTCAACATGAATCGCAGTTGAAAGCAATGGAAGAACATCTCCAGTCGCAACGCCGTGCGATTGAGGATCAAGTCGGAAATGAAAAACGCGAACTGGAAAATGCCCGAATCGAAATTCAAGCCCGAAAAAATGAACTCGATGAACGTCTGAAACGACGCGAACAGGAATTGATGGATATTGTCGCCGACCGTGAACGGGAATTAACCGCTCGCGCTGAAAATTATCGTCAACAGTTGGAGGCAAAACTGGTCGAATGTAAGTCGGATTATCAGACTCGGTATGAACGGAAATGTAAAGAAATCGAAGCGGAATTTATGCAACGGTTCATTGAGGAAAAAGCCAATTTCGACTCCCAACAGAAAAAAATCGAAGAAAATTTCGAAACCCGCGTTCACCAACTGGATCGGGAAGTTGAAACGACAAAAAGTGAACTCGAAAATCGTTTCACTTCTCGTTATGACGAATTAGAACGCCAGTTTGAACTGCGGAAAAAAGAACTCGAAGAAAACTCTGAACGCCGTATCAAACGAATCAACGATGAATTTCTCCAAAAACAAACCGAACTCGAAACCCGTTTTGACCGCCGTGAAGAACAACTTTCACGGCGTGAAACGATTGTCCGGCAAGCGGAAGAGGAATGGGCAAAACGACGCGATGCGTTTGAAAGTCAGTGGAACGAATTTGAACAACTCCGAAAAAATAAAACCGATGAAATTGTCCGGCGTGAAGCCAAACTGGATGAACAGGACCGTTTTCTGGTTGATCTGGAAGCAACGCTGAAAAAGAAGGAAATCGAACTCAACGCCCTTGACGAAACACTCAAAGCGCGGGAATGTCAAATCGCGCTCGATTCCAAAAAGTATGCGAATCTCCAACAGATGGAAGTTGAGACCATTGAAGCGCAAACGGAAGTTGGGAGAATGCGTGAGTCGTTGGTACGAGAACGTTATCAAATGCAGAAAACAATTGAGACTGAACGAAAGCGCCTACGCGATTCTCAGGATTTGGCAATGAAACGGCTTGAGGAGGAACGTCAGGAAATGAGTCAGCAAAATAAACGGTTAGAACAAATGCGTTCGACCTTAGACCGTTCACGCGATGAACTGGGACGAATGCACCGCGAAACGTTGGAAATTCGCCTCGCTACCGAAGAACTTTGGTTGCGTTTATCCGGTGAAAGCGCATCGGCTGACCTCAAAGAATCCATTGGTAAAATTCGTAATCGATTAGCGGAACAATATCAGGAAGCGGCGTTGCGGTTGGAAGATCAGAAAACGGAACTAAAAATGACGCGGGAACAAATGCTCCAACAGCATGAAAAATTGCTCGCACGCCGCGAAGAATTAGACCGTTGGGCAACACGTTGTGAAGCGGCGTTGGCAGAACGTGAAAAAATTCTCAAAGATCGGGAACAAGAGCTGGATCGGCGACACACCAATGTCGAGGAAATTCTTCGGCGTTCTCAACAGGAACGCGCCGAAATGGAAAAAGAAGTCCGACTCTTACAAAATCAAATCAACCGCGCCCTAGAAAAACGCGCCGCATAGAACAAAAACAAAAAAAGATATTCTAAAAAGATTATGTTCCATTAGTCCCTATTGTCTCCAATATTGTCTCCAATGTCCCTAAAATTTTCAG
>JAIRLW010000154.1 GCA_031259095.1 Planctomycetaceae bacterium
TAACGGCGGCATGTTTCAGGTAACAGTTTTGAGTGAGTCAATTTCAACCGTCCCGGAATTCGTCCCTGAACAAACAACATTATCAACCGTACCACAAAAAAAACGCAATGATAATTGTATAAAAATACAACACGATCATGGTGCGCACTGACAGAACAACTTGGTAAAAAATCACCCAATTTTTTACCTTTCGGGGCTACTTGACGCGATTAGAACAATCGTGGACGATAAGGCAACTTCTAAAAACTCATTTTTTTAGGAACGCGGGCATCTCGCCCGCATCAATTTATGGGCAAAAAATGCGGGCGGGACGCCTGCGTTCCTTTTATACTCATTACACTTTAAAATTCGGTTTTCGTTTTTTGACAGGATAAACCGATTTTGACGGGATAAACAGAATTTACAGGATTTTTAAATAAAAGACCCAAAAATTCGGTTCTTATAAAACCGGATTTTCAAGTGTAATGAGTATAGAGTTCATTTTTGGTAGAAGGTTTTTAGAAGTTCCCATAATAATTTTGTTTTAGGTTTAAATTGTATTCACCCTGAAAGGGCAATCGCTCTACGTATGATTTCCCTTGAAAATAAAGCCCTGAAAGGGCGCAAGCCGAAATATCGTAATCTTATTACTGCCGCCCTTACAGGGCTTTTTATTTCATGGGTTTATATTTGTTACGTAGGGCGTTGCCCTACGCTAATGCTGATTGCCCCGTTGGGGCATTTTTAGTGAACATATTTTTAAAACGAAAACCGAAATTTCAAGTGCAATGAGTATAAAAAGGTTGTCTTATTTTTGCGGACTGCCTTATTGTCCGGCATAAACAGGTTCTTGCCCGATTGGGTAACAGCAATCGGGATCGGATTCCAACGGGTCGCCGGCGAGCGCGAAGGCTCTTGCCCGACTGCCGCCGCAGACAAACCGGTATTCGCAACATCCGCAGTTTCCCTTGTAACAATCTGGATTTTGTAACGATTTGAAAATCGGATGTTGTTGATACGTTTCGATCACAGAATGTTCGGGAAAACGACCGCATTCCAACGGCAAAAATCCGGCGGGAAAAATGCGACCGTTATGCGAAACAAACATAATTCCGCGTCCGTCGGTTACTCCAAGCGGCGCACGATTTCTGGTTCTGGAAAATGTTTCAGGATTGTTCATATCGTCTTTCGCAAACCGGAACGGTCGCGGCACATCAAGCGGATTACCGCCTTGATGTAACACAAATCGACGGTAATGCGGCGCCTCGGTGGTTTTAACGGCAAACGGTTTTTCCTTGGCGTGACGCCAAAGTTTTGCAAAGGCAATTTCATATTCTTCGGCATGGATTCGTTCTTCCTCAACGCCGCGCCCAACCGGAACAAGAAAAAAAACTGACCACATCATCACACCGCCAAATTGTGTTAAAAATTCCGCCATCTCGTCAATCAGTTCAAAATTCCGCCGCGTAATCGTCGTATTAACCTGAACCGGAATTTGTAACGATTTTGCGGTTTTGAGCATTTCTTGGGTTTTTTCAAACGAACCATCCAGACCGCGAAACGAATCGTGAACGGCGGCGTTTGGAGCGTCGAGGGAAATTCCGAACGCCTGAACTCCAACCGATTTTGCTTGTTCAAACGCTTCACGGGTTGCCAACGGAGTTGCCGACGGAGTGAGCGCAACCGACAAACCGGATTTCACCGCATAATCAATCAACCGGAATAAATCCGCACGTTTCAACGGATCACCGCCGGTAAACACCAAATGCGGTTTACGCGGAAACGACGCCACTTGATCAATCAACCGAAGTGAATATTCCGTTGACAATTCATCGTCCGACGCATGAGACTGAGCCGATGCACGACAATGTTTACAAACCAAATCACAGGCTTGCGTCACTTCGTAATAAAACATCAACGGATTGATGGTAAAATCGTCTTTGGAATAAGGCTTATGTTGCATGAAAATTGCGCGCAAAATGTTCTGAACAGTTACAATTTTTTTAAGAATAAAAATAGACCGTTACTGCCGAATTTTATCACAACGACCATGAAAACACTATCACCCCTTTCTTTTTTCAATTCTCTCCGTTATACTTTTTCTTTCAAACGGCATTAGCGGCGACCTCTCTGAATTTCAAATAAAAAATTTCAACCGCGAAAAACACCAAAGGACACGAAAATTATTTTTCCAATCCTTTCGGGAATTTCTTTTGTTATGTAAAGATCGTCGGAAAAAATGCGGATTTACGTCAAATGAAGCCGCGCAATTTTTTACCCTTAGGAGATCATGTTTATGATTACATTAATTTCAACATTACGTCGGGCATTTTTTGTTGCATCAATTTATTGCTGCGTTATTTTGCCGGTTTGTGCGGACGAAGGGATGTGGTTGTTTGACGTTCCGCCGACAACGCAGGTGAAAGAACAATACGGTTTTGAATTAACACCGGAATGGCTTCACCATGTTCAGCAGTCGTCGATTCGTTTTGCTCGCCGCGGCAGTGCGTCGTTTGTTTCGTCGCAGGGGCTGATTATGACGAACCATCACGTCGGCGCGCGAAACCTCCACGAACTCAGTACGCCGGAAAATAACTTGCTCGATAACGGTTTTTACGCCAAAACGTTTGACGACGAATTACCGTGCAACGGTCTTGAAATTCTTGTTCCGGTTTCGTCGGAAGATGTTACGGAAAAAGTCAACGCCGCCGTAACGCCCAAAATGTCCGCCGAAGAAGCCCAAAAAGCACGCAACGCTGTTATCGCAACGCTTGAAAAAGAAGCCTCCGACACAGCGTCTGATACCGTGTCCGATCAAGGGAAACTTCGATACGAAGTAACAACGCTTTATCAGGGCGGAGCGTATCGGCTTTACGGTTATAAAATTTATAACGATATCCGGCTCGTTTGGGCGCCGGAACAAAATATTGCGGCATTCGGCGGCGATCCCGATAATTACGAATATCCGCGTTATTGTGTTGACTGTTCGCTGTTCCGCGCGTACGAAAACGGCAAACCGGCAAAAATTGAACATTTTTTGAAATGGTCAACCGGCGGAGTGAAAGACGGCGAACTTGTTTTTGTTTCAGGATTCCCCGGCAAAACGGAACGTTCTTACACGCGAGAACATCTCGAATTTCAACGCGACGTCTATTTTCCATATCGATTACAAAAACTTTATCGTCGTGAAGTGATTTATTCGGCGTTTGGAAACCGCAGTCTCGAAAACCAACGCCGTATTGCCGATGATCTCGGCAGTGTACAGAATTACCGCAAACGCGCCGTCGGACAATTGCAAGGTCTTCGAACACCGTCATTATGGAAAAATTTATCGCAAACGAAACCAGCAAAAGATTCGCCCGAAGAAAAAATATTAAATGCTTGCCTTGTTGCCGCCAACGGACGATACGCTGCTTATGATCTTTTTGAGTTGAGTGAAGCATTCAACTGTCAAACATTCAAAATTGCCCGAATGTTGGTTCGTCTTGCCTACGAAACAGAAAAACCTAATTCTGAACGATTAAAAGAATATCGCGACGTAAATATTGAATCTCTTAAACAAACTCTTTTTGCTGATACGCCAATTTATGAAGATGTTGAAATTTTGAAATTGACGGATTCATTGAACCTTATACGTGATGTGTACAAAGACGGATGGAACGAGGAGGGGACGAGGACGGTAATGGATTTGGATTTATCGCCGAAAGAGTACGCAACGGAACTCATTCTCCGTTCCAAAGTTCGTGATGTTGCGGAACGAAAACGAATTGCCGAAGGAGGAATCAAAGAGGTTAAATATTCGAGCGATCCGATGATTCAATTAGCGTTGCGTTTTGAGCCGGTTGCGAAAAAATTTCGCGAAGAGTACGAAAACAATGTGGAAGCGCCGATGACAGCGGCGTATGCGGAGTTGGCGAAAAAGCGTTTCGAAAAATTCGGAACAAGCGTTTATCCCGACGCAACCTTTACGCTTCGTCTTTCTTACGGTGCGGTGAAAGGTTACAAAGAAGACGACGGAACGGAAATTGCTCCAATCACCGCCATTGCCGGAATGTTCGACCGAGCGGAGAAACAAAAATTCAAAGAACCGTTTGATCCGCCGAAAAGTTGGAAGGACGGCAAGGAAAAACTCAATCCGAATACCGCGTTCAATTTAGTAACAACAAACGATATTATCGGCGGCAACAGCGGCAGTCCGTTGATCAACGCCAAAGGCGAAATTGTTGGCTTGGTGTTCGACGGTAACATTTATTCGCTTTCAAACAACTTCGTTTACACCGAAACACAAAGCCGATGCGTTTCGGTTCACGCGGATGTGATTGTTGAATCATTACGAAAAATTTACGGCGCCGACCGTATTGCCGATGAACTCGGAAAATAAATTTTCTGCCGAATTAGGTAGGCAATCCGTCCGCTGAATGGTCGCAAAAGGTCACTGAAACCTACCCCGTTGGGGCAGGCTATTCAGTAAAAAATCCTGACGCCCCTTTCGGGGCTGCCCAGAAATCGACCCAATCGGGAATAAAAATTGGGAAAATTAAAAAAATTAGACCAAAAAAGGAAATACCCCCCCTAAAAAAATAAAAAAGAAAAAATATAATACAGGGAATCAAATTATTAGAGACGCCCAAATGTAAAAACGTCTAAACAACGTCTAAACACTGAACCGTTCTAAACTCAAAACTGAATAATAATTGGGAATCTCTAAAAATACCGTTTGCTCCAACACAAATTTGTCTTACGAAATTTGTCCTTTGGGTCTCTATCGTCCCTAATGTCTCTAAAATTGGGTCTCAGGGACAAATGGACATAAGGGACAAGAACCTTCAATAAAAAAATTCTGTGATTAACAATGAATTTTTAATTTTTAGAAATTCCCAATGATTAAACAACAATAATTTTTATGCGAATATTATCTGGTATTCAACCGACAGGTCGATTTCATTGGGGCAATTATTTTGGGGCAATTCGGCAATATATTGATTTGCAGAATGGTCAAGATACGGCATTTTATTTTATTGCCAATCTTCACGCGTTGACCACTGTACGGGAAAAACAACGTTTGGCTCAAAACACGTTGGATGCGGCGCTCGATCTTTTGTCGCTTGGGCTTGATCCGAATCGGGCAACACTTTTTGTACAATCTGATGTTCCGGAGGTTTCCGAATTGTGTTGGATTCTGATGACCACAACGCCAATGGGATTATTGGAACGTTGTCACGCTTACAAAGATAAAAAAGCCAAAGGTTTAACCGCTGATGCGGGATTATTTGCCTATCCGGTTTTGATGGCGGCGGATATTTTGCTTTACGATTCGGAATTGGTTCCGGTTGGCGAAGATCAAATTCAACATGTTGAGGTTTGCCGTGATATTGCCGGTTCGTTTAATCATTCGTTTGGCGAAGTTTTTGTGTTACCGAAAGCATCTATTGTCAAAGACACGGCGAAAGTGCCGGGATTGGACGGCGGGAAAATGTCGAAAAGTTACGGCAATGCGGTGGACGTCTTTGAAGACCTGAAATCGCAACGAAAAAAAATCATGGCCATTGTTACCGACAGCCGGTCAATAGAAGAACCCAAAAATCCGGAAGGCGATCACCTTTTTGAACTCTATTCCTTGTTTGCGTCTGCGGAACAAACAAAAACGCTTGCGGAAACTTATCAGCGCGGCGGTTTTGGTTACGGCAGTGTGAAGAAGGAATTGGTTGTTCTTGCGGAATCTTACTTTGCCGAAGCACGGGCAAAACGTGAAGAATTGGCGGCTCAGCCGGAAAAAATTCGTGAAATTCTTGCCGAAGGCGCCGCAAGAGCAAGAAAAAAAGCCGCCGAAGTCCTCCAACGCGCACAATATGCCTGCGGATTATACTCCTAACAGTTGCAAAAATTGTCTGTTTATGAATCTTGCCGGTTCAATTTTTTCAATTTGGCAATAATGGTATCATAACCGTTTAATTTGTGCGGCATAGAACATTTTGCACAATTTTTAATTTGTTTTGTCTTGCCGACATACTCAAAATGTCCGCCGCATTGATCTCCCAAAAAATAAAGAGGACAATAACAAAACAAACAATTAAACGTCTCCGCGTTAACATCCTGATGACACGGGAAATACATACATTCGGTATTTCTAAAAAATTTATAACTATTTTTCTGGTTTAATATGTTCATTGTGTTTTATTGTTTCGAATAGACAGCGGTTTCAAATGATCAACATGCTATTTCAACCGGCTTCGAACCGGTTTCCGCTTCAATATCGTACAGAGTTGAACATTTTTGAACAAGTTCCCATGCAATACTGAAAAAAACAATAATCGCCGCCGACCCGAACCGCAGTGATTCCCGAAACAGGTTGATTTAATTGCGGCGTCAGTTCAGACAAATCAACAATGTTCCATTCCAAGTTCCGCAGAAACGACATTATGAATTATTGCATTTATTCTATAATAATTTCAATAATTTGTCTATACGGTTACAAAGATAGGTTGGTTTTGCTTCTTCTAATTCTTCTTGAGTTCCATAACCGTACAACACTCCGATAGAGTCGATACCATTATTTTTTGCTCCGATAATATCGTATTTTCGGTCTCCGACCATGATTGTTTTTTCTTTTTCCAACTGGTATTTTTCGATAATATCGTTGATGATTTCTCCTTTTTCAACGAGTGTTCCGTCTAAATTGCTTCCTGTAACATGATTAAAATAAAGGTCTATCTTAAAATGACGCAACACTTTTACGGCGTATTTCTCTAATTTTGACGTTGCAACGATACAATTAGTTTTGTTGTTGTTTAATGTTTCCAAAACAGCGTCTATTCCGTGATATAATTTATTTTCGTAAATACCTTTTACCGAATAATATTCCCGATAAAATTCAATCGCTTTTTTTGCTTCGTTTTTATTAAAATTGTAATATTCCATAAACGATTGTTCCAACGGCGGTCCGATAAATAATTTTAGTTGAGAATCATTTTGTTCGGTAATATCGAATTTTTGGAGCGCATATTTTATAGAATTTGTTATGCCCCAATAAGGATCGGTTAGTGTCCCGTCCAGATCAAATAATACATTATGATATTTCATGATGATACCCTATCCCTTTTTGAAAATCGTTTTTTGACGATAAAATTTCAATATCTTTTATAACAATCGTCAGACCGATTGAGCGTTCATGGAATAATCGCGCTGTAAATTTCACTCCAGGGACCTTTTTCTCCGCGCGTATTTTCCCACCGCAAACAGAAATAGATCGTTTTCCCGCGATCTTCGTCGCTAAATTCCAAGGTGAACGGGGTATGGGTGTCGAACGCGGAGTGAACCAACTCATTGATAGATTTTGGCGGGGCAGGAAGAATCTCCCAAAGCATTTCCGCGCCGTGTTGACCGTCGGGTTTTGCCTTCGACTTTTTTTTGCCCCGATCATAAAAATGGATCGTCAACCGTCGAATCATTCCGCTATCGGTATCGTGATCGGGGTAGGTGACAGCCACCGGCGAAGGCGTGCGGGTGGTTTTGTAAACCGGCAACCCCAATTGGGCGCGGACTTCATGCGTCACAATTTCAGGATGAGCATTGAAAACATACTTGATCAACTGACGTAATTTCGCTTCCAACGCTTTTCGGGCTTCGTTTTTGGCGAGTACCTGCGAATGTTTTGCGTCGCCGGTGGCGGTTTCCGCATAAGCAGTCTCCCAAGTGTTGATTAAATTGGTCCACGTGACAAATTCGGCATTCGATACCCATCGAGTCAGATTTTCTTTCGCATAATCGTAAAGCGGTTTCTGCCAGTTGTTAAAATCCGCGTCTTTCACGGGAACTAAATCTCCTCCAGAAGTCATAAATTTCTCCTAAACCTTTGTTTAATAATGGTTAACGTTAAACTTTAAGTTTTGGGAATCCCTGAGAATTCCACGACATTTCCTACCATGTTCCGCAAGTTCGCCGGAAGTTTTCCTGCTTTAAGGATGAGTCATCCTGCTTTAAGGATGAGTTATCCTGCTTTAAGGATGAGTTATCCTGCTTTAAGGATGAGTCATCCTGCTTTAAGGATGAGTTATCCTGCTTTAAGGATGAGTTATCCTGCTTTAAGGATGAGTCATC
>JAIRLW010000210.1 GCA_031259095.1 Planctomycetaceae bacterium
CACTGCAAGTTGTAACATCACCCAAACCACGACCTCCTCACCTTGCGCATACAATTCACGAGCAATGGTTTCATTGAAACCATCACGCAATAAATCGGATACTTCTGGAAAGGATAAAGGACGACGTAACATCGCAATATTATACAAATGCTAAAAAATTAAGAAAAGATCAATCTGAAAAAATTATTCCACTGATATGTTACAAAAAATTGAACGGCTATTTTTTATATTAAAAAAATTACAAAAATAAAAACCGAAATTTCGAGTGTAATGACTATATTGAATACACTGAATATCATAATCTCGCCCTTGCAAGGCTTAATTATACTGAGGCGTCTTGACCGTAGGTTGTGCTGTGTTTCACTTACGGTTATACACGTTTTGTCCTTAATGGGACTAAAAAATATTTTACTTATGATATATTACAAAATTTTTAACTATTCACAAAAAAATTTTTTGAAAATACGAAACAACAAAAAAACAAAACATACGAAAAGATATTAAAATATTAAATAAAAACTTTTCGTATGTTTTGTTATTTCGTTTGTTTCGTATTCCCCAAAAAATAAACCTCAAAACGAACTAATTAAAAATTGAGCGTTGAACGGTTATTTATTTTTTCCGTCTTGATTGCGGAATACCTTCGGTTTCACGAATTTTCCGAACAAAAAAGACGCCCAGAGCAATCAATAACGGCGGAATCGGCGGCAACGTTACGGCGGCAAGTTTGTATTGTCCTTGAATCCGGCGGATATTTTCGTTCAATTCGACGTCCGCTTTTTCGAGTTGGATATTCAATTCGCGTTGCTGTTTTTCCTTTGCGGAATTTAGACGTTTTTGAGCGGTCATCATTGCCACGCCTAATTTTCGAAACGCCTCATCCTCATTAACGGTTTTTTCCTTGAGACCTTTTTCGAGTTCCTTCATCTTGTCCGTCAGTTCTTTCTCTTCCGCTTCCGTTTGAGCGTCAAACTGTTTTTGCAATGCGTTACGTTTATCGTTTGTCGTTTTACGGATTTCGTCCGTGTTTTCATCAAACTTCGAAAGCGTCCGATGTTTTGGTCGCCGGTTGCGAACCGCAAGGAACCGTTCATCACCGGCAACACTGTCAATCGCATTCAGTACAAAAGTAACGTTATCGAAATTCAGATTGATTCCTGCGCCTGGTTCGTTGCCCATCCGCCTCAGACTGAAAAGGGAATCGGAAAGCATGTCAATATCGGCAACAAGTAAAACATCTATTTTTGTTGCTTCCGGTTTTACGGGAGTTTCGCCTTCTTTTAATTCTTGTGCGGGCGGCGGCGGTAATTCACCGCGAATCCGAACCGCCAACTCTTCCGGTCGATCTTCCGCAATACATGACCGTTCCCACGTTCCATTGCCAAGTCCTTGCATCACCGCCCGCGTCTGAACAATTCCAGCCGGTTGCTGAAACGTTTGAAGCAACGGCGTTACAGTAAGCGTTGTTCCTTCTTTTGCGGGTAATGTTGTAATGTGTCCGGGAAACGGCAACATGATATATTGTAACGAAGCAGAAACCGGATCGGAGGAATTGAACGGCAGGATTTTTCGTTCAAGTTCCAAACTTCGGTCTAAAAAGACGAACCCTTTGGGAATTTGCGCCAATTTTCGTATCGGCGAATATTCCTGCCAAACCGCTTGTGTTCCTTCAATTGTTGCACCTAAAAGAGTCCAGAGCGGACTAATATCGCCTTTGGGAGTTTGCCGTCCCATCATCATCATCATTTGCGACGGCGGTTGACGCGGTTCGGCAGTTCCCGCAACACTGCGAACATAAACCGGCAACGGGTCTTCAAAAATTACGGTTGGTTGTCCGCGTTTTACTGCATCAATAAAGTTGTCGATTTCCGCCGGTCCCAACGCCGAAGGTTGAACCGCAAGCAACGCATCAAATTTATCCCGAATCGGTTCCGCCGGATCAACTTCAACAACAGTATATTGACGTTGCAGTTCGTCAATGATTTGCCATTGCGGCGACATTGAAAATGTTTGCATATCGAGCCGACCGAAAAGCGGCGCATCCGTTTTGAGAATACCGATACGTTTTTTCTGCGGAGTTATTACGCCGTAAAGAGCATGAATCAATTCGTATTCGACGGAAAGTCCCCGATCAATAAACGGTAACGTCAACGAGTTGAGACCAGACCTAAACGCAATTCCTAGAAAAATACTTTTGAGTTCGCGTTTTCCACGCGCGGCAAACGACACTTCTTGCGGTTTAATTTCGTAACGTTGATTGGCAATCAACGCCGGTTCGGTATTCGGACGAATATTGTAATGCGGATTGACAACGACATTTTTACCGCAAATCGACTGAATTTCATCGAGAATCGAAATGATATCGAGTCTTGTCTGGACGTGCGATTCCGGCACGTCGGGACTCAGAAACGCTTCAATCACGACCGGATATTCCGGTTTAAGATTACGCAAGAGTTTAACGGTTTCCGGTGAAAGCGTGCTTAATTTTTCTTCGGTCAAGTCGGCGCGAAGATCGTGTTGACGGAAAATGAAACACAAACTTAGTCCGATCAGAAAAAGACTGACCGTGCGAACAGAAAAATGAAACGTTCCCACTAATTTCCGTTGCGCTGTCCAATGCCGACGACCAATCATCACCATACTTAAATAAAGCATCGTTGAAGTGATCATGGCAAAATACAAAATACTTGAGAAATTGATAATGCCGCGACCAAACAATTCAAACTGCGACGCGATACTAAAACCTTTCAGGAATTGGGCGATATTAGCGGGAACCGGCGATGCGTCAATCCATTGCAAGGCGATCAACGGCGAACAAAAAATCGCGCCGAGAATATACGCCACCGTGAGATTTCCGGTCAAAAACGAGGCGACCATTCCGATGGAAATCATGGAGACGCCGACAAACCAATACCCGATATACGTACAAATAAAAAGTCCGGTATCGGGCATACCGAGAAATTTTAGGATTAGTAAATTACAGAAGAGTGAAAAGAGGAGTGAAACGGTGTAGATACAAACAGCCGCTTTGAATTTACCGAGAACGATATCGAAATCGCTTGCGGGAATGGTGAGCAACAGTTCATCGGTTCCCTGACGGCGTTCGTCCGCCCAGATGCCCATCGTGATTGCCGGTACAAAAACCAGCATGATGAGCGGAAACCAAAGATTGAGTTGATCGAGGTTGGCGAGATTGGCGTTGAAAAATTCGTCCGGCAAAAACGCCGCAATCGAACTAAGCAGCACAAAAACGCAAATAAAAACGTAACCGGTTGGATTGGAAAGATAACCGACAAAATTACGTTTGAAAACAGAATACAATACTTTCGTGTTCATGGTTCTCCGGTCAAATCAGGTTAAAAAATGAGGGTTAAACAAAATTAATATCAGGAAATCGCACCGATTACGAATGACCTGATTGTTATTTCCATAAAGGGAAATCTAAACGGGCGATCATTTTACACGAAATCGCAAAAGGTTGCAAGTGTTCATTGGGACAATAGAGTTAATAGTAATTAGGGCGTTGCTAAAAATTCATTTTTAACCACAAAGTTTTATGAAAAATCAACATCGTTTGTCCCTAATGCCCCTATCGTCCCTAAAGTCCCTGTAAAAAAGGACTTTAAGGACGATAGGGATATTAGGGATAAAGAATCAAAAATCTTTGGGATTTTTTCCCCCCCGTCTTGGCAAGGAAAAAAAACTGTGTAAAATCACGTTTTCTTTCAAAACTTTCAATTTATGTAAATTTGGCGAGTTAATAATTATGGATAAAACTTATATGGCAAAACCGAACGAAGTTCCACAAAAGTGGTACCTCGTCGATGGAACAGACAAAGTGGTTGGACGGTTAGCAAGCGATATTGCCATGATCCTCATGGGAAAACACCGACCAACTTATACTCCGCATGTCGATACCGGTGAATATGTGATCGTAACCAATGTCGATAAAATCGTGTTCACAGGAAAAAAAATCAATCAAAAGAAATATACCTGGTACACCAAATGGCCCGGTCTCCGAACCGAAACCGTCCGTCATCGGTTGGAACATAAACCCGAACTCGTCTTAACGGAGGCAGTTCGGCGAATGCTCCCGAAAAATAAACTCGCTAAAAAAATGCTCTCAAAGTTAAAAGTTTACCGCTCCGGCATCGCCCACCCGCATCAGGCTCAACAACCGGAAAGACTCGAATTAGCAAAAAAATAAATGATGGGAACTTCTAAAAAATCGTTTTTTGATCGACCGAATTCAACTAAATATCGGCTACAATCGATTTTGGTCGATTTCAGTTGAAGTTTTTAGAAGTTACCTAATGGCAGAACAATACTAAACATCCATAAGTGATTATGTTCATTTCACTTACGGTTCACATTACTTTTACTTAATTGATTAAAAAATACAATGGTTCATCTTGGTCAATTTATCATTGAAGGAAACGGTAAAAATGATTTTCTCGGAACAGGACGGCGTAAATCGTCGGTTGCACGAGTTCGGGTACGTCCGGGAACCGGTAAAATCAGCATCAATTGCCGTGAATTAGAAGATTTTTTCAAAACGGCTCAACAACGGAATTCGGTTCTGTCTCCGTTGGTGTTGACCGAAAAACAAAACGACATCGATGTGTTGATTCAGGTCGAAGGCGGCGGCACCACCGGTCAGGCAGACGCTTGTAAACTCGGTATCGCCCGCGCGATCAAAAAATTCGACCCGGAAACTGAACCCAAATTACGCGAACACAGTCTTTTGACCCGCGACGCCCGCGAAGTGGAACGTAAAAAGTACGGTCTCCGAAAAGCACGACGAGGAACGCAATTTTCAAAACGTTAGTAAATTGCAAAAAATTTAATTCTAAATTGAAGGCGATGCGTTTCACGAAATATGGTGAAATGTATCGCCTTATCTATTAGGGCAACTTCTAAAAACTCATTTTGATCGACTAAAATGATTTCGGTCGATTTTAATCGATTGAAATCGACCGAAATTGATTAGGGTCAATTAAAAATCTCGATAATTCCCCTTCTAAAAAAAAAATCTTCAAAAAAATTTATTTTCTTTGTCTGGAAGGAGTTATGAAACAAATCTACCCCAAAATGTTGGATTCTAAAAAGAATTATTGCTGGAGTCTCTTGACAGAATGATTGAATTCGGTTTGAATTAGGAAACTTGGTTTACCACCAAGAACGGTTTACGACCAAAAACAAATCGGCAAACTCGTTACCAATGTAACCGCCGTCAAGGTTTGTAAACCATCGTCCTGCCGGAGCAACAGGACACAAAGTTAAAAACTATTTTTAAGAAAGGTTTTACCTATGTCAGTCAAAAGAATGTTCGAAGCGTTTAACGTGTTAAAGTCCGAAGTACTCGCCATGTTCCGCGAAATGTTCGCCAAAGGATTTTCCCTGCGGAAAAAGAATGTTAAGATAGGCGGGGGGGGGGGTCTGGAGAAGGTTTCACACTTGTCGAGTTGCTGGTCGTCATCGCCATTATCGGTCTCTTGATCGCCCTGCTACTCCCCGCCGTACAAGCCGCAAGAGAAGCCGCAAGAAGAATGCAGTGTACAAACAGCGAAAAACAGTGGGCGTTGGCGATACAAAATCACCATGAGGCATTTAACCTTCTGCCGCCGCATGGTTTGAAATTTGCCAAAGGAAAAGATTACAATGGATCACCGTGCGATCTTAGCAGAATTGGCATTGACAGCACTTACACCGCGTATAAACTTAACGAAGGAACCAGCGCCTTGTCGCGAGTGTTACCTTTCATTGAAGCAGCACATGTTTCCAGCGGCTTCGATTTTTCCCAAGCCTATTTTTATGGCTCCGGTTCTTCCCCCAACCCTTATTACAGTGATCTGAAAAAAATTTATTTGAATATTTTTGTTTGTCCCTCCGATAGTGAAGTTCCGCGTTCATGGAGCGATGACATCGCACCCGGAAGTTATCTCGTTTGCACCGGTTCCGCAAAAGGGACACAGTACTCTCTGATGCAGCCGGAGCCGGTCAATGTTACGGATAGTTTCCGCACGGACGGAGCGTTTTATCTCGGTAATAACTCGCCTCAAGGGGAAGAGATGCATGGAAATATCGGTTTGGAAGCGATGACGGACGGAACAAGCAATACAATGATTTTGTCCGAAGGGCTTTATGGCGGTACAAGCGCCGTCACATCAAACATGGATATCACTGGAATGTCCGAGTCGGAACGCAGCAAACTATATCAGCGCGTCATCTTTGACTATAACCAAAGTGGTCCAAGTGCAAGTTCAGAACCTATAACCAATCAAGCGGCTTTCGATCAAGATATGGTCAAGTATTCGGCTGACAGAACCAAAACAGGAAGTAAACAGGAACGTTGTGAGGGATGGCTATTCGTACGTTGGAGTTGCACTACTTATTCCGCCTATTTAACCCCCAATCAAAAAGACGCGGGTAATTACTGGCCAAAGAGCGGTAATCCGAAGGTTGCATTTCTCGGTGCACGAAGTCAACACAACGGTGGCGTGAATGTTGCTTATGGCGACGGCAGTATCCATTTTGTAAGCGATACCATCAACCATAATGTTTGGCTCGGAATGTCAACCGTGAGTAACGGAGAAGTTACGTCGTACTGACTTTAATAATGTTATTTGTTCCTTTACGTCTCATTTGTCTTTAATGTCCCTTTTTATAGGGACATTGGGGATGAATGGGACTGGAGGGACAAAAAGAGACCGGACTACTCACTATTAACTATTAACCTGTGAATTTTTTCCCGTCCCTAACGGGATGGAAATAATTCCCGAAACCGATTGTATTTGTCCCTTTTGTCTCATTCGTCCCTTATGTCCCTTTGCCGAAAATTGTTAACCAAAGGAACAAATGACCCTCGAATTTTTCAAAACCTGCGAAACCGTTTGTAAAAAACGGTGTTAGACAATGAAAACCCTCACGTTAAGAAATAGCCGACTCAACAAGTCCGCTAAAAATCGTAACAGTGCCGCAGCCGTTTGTGACACTTTCCACTATTAACTCTCCACTACTATTATTGATTAAACTTATGTCCTTTCAATTTTTTCGTCGTTTCTTTTACGAAATTCATCTTTGGCTTGGCATTATTAGCGGGATTATTGTATTCCTAATTTGTCTGAGCGGTTGTCTTCTTGTTTTCCGTGATGAAATCAATCGATTTGCCGATCCGGGCAAGTATTATGTCAATGTCCCGGCTGAAGGGCAACGGCTTCCGGTTGATGAGATTATTACCAAACTGGAAGCCAAAAATCCGGGAATGAAAGTTACATCGATTACGATTCCTGAACGGGCGAACCGGACAATGCTTGCCATGTTATCGCGTCCGATGCCGGAAGGAATGCGCGGCGGTCAACGTCCTGATGGTGAACGCGGTGAACGCCCTGAAGGAGGTTTGGCGCAACGCGGTCAACGTCCTGACGGTGAACGCGGAGAGCGTCCCGAAGGCGGTTTTGGGCGGCGCGGTCAAGGTCCTGGCGGTGAACGCGGAGAGCGTCCCGAAGGCGGTTTCGGACAACGCGGTCAACGCTCTGGCGGTGAACGCGGTGAACGTCCCGAAGGCGGTTTGGCGCAACGCGGTCCACGTCCTGACGGTGAACGCGGTGAACGTCCCGAAGGCGGTTTTGCGCAACGCGGTCAACGTCCTGACGGTGAACGCGGTGAGCGTCCCGAAGGCGGTTTCGGACAACGCAGTCAACGTCCCGATGGTGAACGCGGTGAGCGTCCCGACGGCGGTTTCGGACAACGCGGTCAACGTCCCGAAGGCAGACCGCAACCCGGAACAGATGAAAGGAATAATGCCGGAAGGGAAAATTCCGCAACGCCGCCGCCACAAGGTGTTGCCGGTCAAGGTCGTTCCGGTAATTCCGGCGGTCCCGGCGGAGCCAACAGACCCGGTGGTTCCGGCGGACCGGGCGGCGGACGCGGACAAGGTTATTATGTTAATCCATATACCGGTGATGTTGTTGCCAAAAGCAGCGATGGTATTCCGCAACTTAATCAGTTTTTTATGTCCATGATGCGGTTACACCGTAATCTCTGGATTTCGTACCGCCTCGAATGGCTCGGACCCCGCTCAACACTTGGCGGTTTGATTGTCGGTATCGCAACAATTATCTTCGTTATAACCGTACTAAGCGGTTTCGTCCTTTGGCTGCCGCGAACATGGAAAAGTTTCACCAAATGGAGAGCGTGGAAACCCGGTTTCAAAATACGTTTCCGCAAAGGGTTTTGGTGTTTTATGTATGATATTCATAACACGGTTGGTTTTTACATGTTGATTCCAACACTGATTCTTGCCTTGACCGGATTATGTTGGTCATTCGGCTGGTACAGAACTACCGCAAGTTATCTTCTCGGCGATCAAATATTCAAACAACGGATGCAACGACCCGAAAAAATTGAACCGGTCGAAAATGGTACGCAACCGCTTTCTGTCGGTGAAATGATTGAACGTCAAAATAAATTAACGCCGGGACCCGGTGATATGAGTGTATCAATTCCCAATGACCGTGAAACCGCCATGGTTATTCAAAAAGGTCGAACCGGTTTCTTTGCCTTGTCGATTAAGGACAAAACACAATGGGATCGTTACCGCGGTACGGTGATTCCGGTGGAGCATTTTGGTAAAACGGTTGAGGTGGAACGTTTTGCCGATAAACCGTTGGGCGCAAAAATTGCCGCAGCGGTACGAACACTTCATTTCGGTGATGTTACCGGAACGTCTTCGAAAATTTTGTTCTTTATTGCGTGCTTTTTTGCAACGACTTTTCCGATTACCGGTGTGATGCTCTGGATTAAAAAACTGCTAACTCACCGCCGGAAACGAAAATCTTCCGCAACTGTTTCCATCGACCACCCGTTAGAAGGTGAAAATCCCCCTGTTAGTGTTGGACAAACTGTCTGAATTAGTTAATTAATTGATTATTTGTCCCCTTAGTCCCAATCGTTTAGTCCCAATCGTCCCTAACGTCCTTTTTGAGGGACTTTAGGGACGATTGGGAGATTAGGGACAAATGATTCTTCATAAAACGTTGTGGTTAAGAAACGAATTTTTATACCGTTTTCACTTTAAAAACCGGTTTTTGAACTGTAAAAACACCTTAAATTGCGGAGTTAAACGAAAAGATAAAACAGGTTTTTAAAAGGAAAACGGTATAGAGGCTCCTAATAATAGCCAAGCGCTAGCAAGTGTCGATATTGTTTGTTATAATTATGTCTTTTGTACTTGGCTATTAATTATCAATTATTAACTACAATCATGTTACTAACGATTTCGGTTGTTTTATTTTTTACAATAATAATCATTGATATTGTTCACTACGGAGCCTTGTATCTTTTTTTGAAAGGGATTCGCCGTAACGAATGGACAACGCCTTCCGGTGAATTTGTTCCGAAAACGATGGTGTTGTTGACGCTTCGCGGAGTTGACCCGTTTTTGAAACGTTGTCTGGAAGGTCTGTTGACACAGAATTATCCGAACTATGCGGTTCGGTTGATTTTCGATCACCCCGAAGATTCTGCGTTACAAGTTGCGAAAGAGATTGTTGAAACCTGCCATGCGGATAATGTTGAATTTATCATTGTTGACGAACATTTTGAAACATGTACGTTAAAATGTAACTCACTTTATCATGCAGTTGCGACACTTGATTCGTCTTACGAAGTTATTGTAATTTTGGATGCGGACACGAATCCGCATCCAGATTGGTTACGGCAATTGGTGGAGCCGCTTTCCGATTCACGTTTTGCGGCGGCAACCGGTCAACGTTGGTATATTCCCGTTACATCTAATCCTGGTTCTCTGGTACGTTATCTTTGGAATGCTGCGGCGGTTG
>JAIRLW010000236.1 GCA_031259095.1 Planctomycetaceae bacterium
TCGGGGCGCATCTCCCGGCCATCGGGGGGCATTTCTCGGCAATCGGGAGGCACTTCTCGTCAATCGGTAGGCATTTCTCGGCAATCGGTAGGCATTTCTCGGCAATCGGTAGGCATTTCTCGGCAATCGGTAGGCAATTCTTGGCAATAAGGGGGCATTTCTCGTCAATAAGGGGGCAATTCTTGGCACTAAGGGGGCAAACTTTCGGCAATATTGGACGCCTTGAACCTATCCCGTTGGGGTCGGCAGTTCAGGAAAAAATCCTATGGCTCTTTCAAGGCGAATGTCAAAAAACAAATATTCCACTGATAGATTACTAAAATCTATATTTTCACGTTTTCCTTCTGCAATTGCTTGGCGAACATGCCCATACGCACCATGACTAATAAGAACAGGCAAAAATTTTACATCAAAACCGGTTCCCGGTCTGAACACAATATCAATTGGTGAACAAATGCAAAGAAAAAGAAGCAATATAAGAACTCCACCAACAAAATCTTTTGGAATTCATCGAAGTTTAAAATTGAGTATTAAGAATAAGATACAAAATAAAGGAAAAAACAGAGAGAAATTAGTCAGACGGATTACCATAGACCACAACCAAACCATTCCGATCATTCCAATACCAAAACATCCAATCTGTGGAAAATCTGTCGATGTTTGTGTTTTTTGTTCTTTTGTCATAGCCCTAAATACAAAAAAATTTGATTTTAAAAACCTTTCTGTATTTTGAACAATTCACAAATTCCTTTCTTTCCGAGTGCAAGCAGCTGTTGGAGTTCTGTTTCGGAAAAGGCGTATTCTTCGCCGGTTCCCTGAATTTCAACAAACCGCCCTGCCCCAGTCATGACAAGATTCATATCAACTTCGGCGTTGGAATCTTCGCTGTACGGTAAATCAAGCACCGGAACTCCGTCAATAATCCCAACACTCACCGCCGCAACCGAATCCATGATCGGCGATTCCGCTAAACCCAACGAATCAATCGCGTCACGCATCGCAATAAACGCTCCGGTAATACTCAGTGTTCGTGTTCCGCCGTCGGCTTGAAGTACGTCGCAGTCAATATAAATAGTGCGTTGCCCCAACTTTGCAAGATCAACAACAGAACGCAATGAACGTCCGATAAGACGTTGAATTTCGGTGGCGCGTCCGTCGGGTTTATCATTGCGCGGGGTTCGCGGGTTGGTGCTGCCAGGCAACATCCGGTATTCCGCAGTGATCCAGCCACGCGGTGAATCTTTCGGCATCCACTTCGGCAACTCTTCCACGATACTCGCCGAACAAAACACCATCGTTTTTCCAGCCGAAATCAATACAGAACCCGGCGTCGTCTCAATAAAACGCCGCTTGATCGTCATTGTCCGCAATTCATCATTCCCGCGCTGATCAGACCGCATTGTCGTTCTCAAAAAATCAAAGTTCCACTATCGTTTCATTAAACCGCCGAACACTCCAATGTGTTACAAACCGAAAATGAAAATCGTAATTATTCAGTGGAATTTTCTCAGATAACCAACTTACTCTTTTGTTTATGGTTGAAATTCAAGGCGACCTTTCTCCGAGCGGTCGCCTACCTTATGGTTACAAACTTTTAAAAAATTCCACTGAAATATTACTAAAAATCAATTGCAATATATTACTCTTAACAACGGCAAACAACAAGAGGGAACTTCTAAAAACTTCGACTGAAATCGACCAAAATCGATTTTAGTCGATATTTAATCGAATTCGGTCGATCAAAAACGAGTTTTTAGAAGTTACCAAGAGGGTTAGATGTGAAAATGGAAAATAGATCGTTGTCAATATTCTACAACTCCTCCAGAATCGTTTCCGAATATTTTCCAAAACGATTTTTATTCCGCTCGACAGCCAAACGAGGCGACTTGGCATAACAATAAACACAGTCATGCGGGCAAGTGTCGTATTGACCAATATCTTTCGATACAATACATTCGCAATATTTCCGTTGACCTTTATCTTTTGCCGTTTGTGTTAAAAACGTATTCAATCTTTGATCATGGGGAGCCAAGCGTTGCAAAAGTTCGGGGTCAATACAACGGTTCGGCGTAATACCGTAAGACGTAAGATCAATATTTTCGCAACATGTTGCGAGTTTCATGTTCCAATGTTCACCCTGCCCTGCAAGCCGTTCCGCAATTTGAATCATCTCCGAAATAACCGGTTCACGCGGATGTAACGGAATCTGTCCAAGACGATTGTGAATCTTCGGATAAGTTGCAATATCGGCAAAACTAAATACAAGTTTTTCCGTGTATCCCGCCAAACGGTCGCCAATAAAACAAATACGTTCGAAAATATCGGCAACCGACAATCCATCAGCAAAAAGAATCGGATCAAAACGCCAAATAATACGTTCTTTTCCAATTTGTTGTGAAAGTTTCTGAAACGTTTTAATTCGTTGTTCAAGCGACGGAATATTCGGTTCAAATTTTTCCGACTCATAATTATTCAGCGTAAACTGGAAATAATACGTCAATTTCCAACGTTCCAATTCGTCAACCCGCAACAAAAACGGTTCAGGATTTTTCGTCCAGAAAACAATCGCCCGAAGATTCTGAAAACCAACATATTGCCGTTTCTGATTGAACGGATTCCGCCAAACACAATAGCCTTCACGCAAACGTTGGAACAGCCAATCAAAGTGAAACGCCGGAATATCGGTTGCGCGGCTCGCCGAAATAATCACCGGCGCAACGCCTTCGTAAATACCGTGCGACGTCTGAATCTGTGTCTTGGAGGTTACGCCGTTTGCCATAAAATCCGATACGTTATTGATATTCAGAAACGGATTCTGTTGAAATTGTTGACCGCTGTCATTGTCCGGTTTTCTTTATTTCTGTTTGTAATATTGTATTTATGTTTTTTACATTCGAACTGAAATTACTGAAATTATAGTCCAACAAGATTTTGTTTTCAAGAATGTTTCCGAAAACAGTTGCAACACACAACGATAATTTATCAAAATTCACGGATAAGTCCATCAATGAGTTCTTTTGCTTTATCCCAATCGACTTTGCTGCTCCAATACGCACTTTTACCTTCGTCAGTGATGGAATAATAACGCCGTCTTGCGCCGGTTTCTTCGTCGCCCCAATAAGATTTGACCAGTCCAGCCTTTTCGAGGCGACGGAATGCGGAATAAAGTGTTGCTTCCTTGAGTTCGTACAGATTATCGGTTAAGCCTTGAATCCGCTTGTTAATCTCATAACCATACGTATCGCCTTTCAATAAATTCGCTAAAATAATTGTTTCCGTGTGACCGCGAATCAAGTCCGAAGTCATAAAAGAAAATCCCGGCAACCCGTGAGATTGCGATTGGGAAGCGGAATTTTTCCTACCGTTCTGTCTCTGCCGTTTTCTTGTGGTTTCCTTTGACATAATGATGAAACGGGTATAATGAAACTAAAACTAACAAAAAGAACATATAGCATCTTTTGACGAAATACTTCATCTGGCGAGGTAGTTTAATTAAAAGTCCGAACTTTTTTGAAAACTACCTCGCCAGACGAAATACTTTCTCAAGTATTGTAAAAGAAAATAATCCGGAAATAAAGTGGTATTCCGATTTATTTCCGTGTCCTAGAAGCGCAACCAATTTCAGTTCACGATATTTCTGAACCGGTTTATCAAAAGGAATCTTCAAAAACAATATAAAACCGTGAACAAAATTTGGCTACTGCGATTTACTCCGCCCTGCCCCGCATCTATAAAGTTTTTTGAACAAAGACTTCTGAGCGTGGAAATAAATCACGGAAGAAATTACTTGTGTAATTATTTTTCTATGCGTTCCATATTATTCTGCACTGCTATTTGCGAACACACCTATACCGTTTCCTTTTAAAAACCTGTTTTATGTTTTCGTTTAACTCCGCAATTTAAGATGTTTTTACCGTTCAAAAACCGGTTTTTAAAGTGAAAACGGTATAATTATTTATTTTTCATACTTGATCAGTGTTTCGATTTTTTCCATTTTAATTTTGTCGCGTCCGTTCAAGAACAGCAACTCAATAACAAACGCGGCGCCAACAACATGTCCGCCGCTTTCGGCGACCAATTGCCGACAGGCTTCCATTGTACCGCCAGTTGCGAGAAGATCATCGACCAACAAAACCCGTTTTTCGGGTTGAATTGCGTCGATATTCATTTGAACCGTATTAGTTCCGTATTCCAAATCATAAGATTTCGAAACAGTTTTGAACGGTAATTTACCCGGTTTACGGATAGGAATGAGACCGGCGCCGAGTTCGGCAGCCAACGGCGCCGCAAAAATGAATCCGCGTGCTTCCGGCACCGCAATCAAATCAACCTGCCCCCAAGGTTTCACCTTTTCGGCAAGTTGGCGAACCGTTTCACGAAACGCATCGCCTTTTTGAATAAGAGTTGTAATGTCATAAAAAAGTATTCCCGGTACGGGAAAATCAGGAACTTCACGAATGTAACCGGCAAGTGACGTCATGGGAAAATCTCCATAATCCGTTCAAAGATGTTGTTGTAAATACACTGTATGTTTCGAAAAAATATGTTTCAGGAATTTTGAATTTTCTTAAATCAAATTCCTTTGGCAATAAAACTCATTGAATGTAAGTTAGTTTCGTTAAGATTGGTTTAGGGGATGGTCGGTTAAAATTTTAAACGCTTCGAGATATTTTTCCTGCGTTTTCTTAACGATTTCATCGGGAAGTTCCGGCGGCGGACTATTTTTATCCCAACCGCTTTGTGTTAACCAATCACGAACAAATTGTTTATCAAACGAAGGTTGTCCCTGACCCGGTTGATAACTATCCGCAGACCAAAATCGGGAACTGTCCGGCGTTAACACTTCGTCAATTAGGATTAGTTGTCCTTCGGAAAATCCAAACTCGAATTTGGTGTCGGCAATAATAATTCCTTTTTTTAACGCCCATTCCGAACCGCGACGGAAAATGTCAAGCGATTTTTGACGCAATTCTTTGGCAATTTCCAGCCCAACGATTTCAACCATTTGATTGAAGGTGATATTTTCATCATGACCGGTTTCCGCTTTTGTTGAAGGCGTAAAGATTGGTTCGGGCAATGGGTCGCTTTCACGAAGCCCGTCCGGTAATTTAATACCGCAGACAGAACCGGATTTTTGATACTCTTTCCAACCGGAACCGCTTAGATAACCGCGAACAACACATTCAATCGGGACAACCTTGCATTTTTTACCAAGCATGGAACGTCCGTTAAACACTGTACGATTGGTTCCTTGCGGAAATGGTATTTTTTCGACGTCGGTCGTGATCAGATGATTCGGAACACCGAGTTGCTGAAACCAAAATGCAGCCATTTGGTTCAGGACTTTTCCTTTGTCAGGAATTCCAGT
>JAIRLW010000319.1 GCA_031259095.1 Planctomycetaceae bacterium
AATTGTAACGGTTTGGATTGTCATTGAAGACAAAACAGTACCGTTTCTGTTGAGAAACTTTGCTAAAAAACTTTTTCAAAATAGACATAGTATGTTTCCTAATTTAAAAGAAATGGTAATTATTCAGTAGCGATTCTAACGATAGATGTTTTCCTGTATTTTACAACAACCTTATTTTCACCTCATTTTCTTAACAAAACAACCTCAGTAGCCCATAGACAACAAACACATCAACCTTATTACCTCATTCCTTGAAATCTAAAATTTATCGGGCAAATTTATTTTTTGCACGTATGATTATGATGATAAAAATAGTTGACATGCTTCATTAATTAATAAGATAATTGTTTATTGATCTCTTGTTGTTACTACTACTGAGGTTGTTTTGTTAGGAAAAATAAGGTGAAAATAAAGTTTGACGGCAATTTTTTTTGACCAATTTTGCGTTCTCTACCCTTCGAAACGGCTAGTGAATAGATACAAAAAATGTAAAAAATATTGTATTGTACCAAAAAAATCTTCACTTTTTTGTCAGCCAAAACCAACCATATCACAATGGTCATCACTTTAAACTAAGTTTGCCAAAACAAAACCCAAACAACACTAAATTTCAATTATATACAAGTTTTTCAAAAAATCCATGAGAAAATCCGAAAAAAAATAAAAATTGTTAAAGTTTTTTTTTTAGTATTCACTGTCCGGTGTGTTAAAATAAGTAAAATTTCAACGGAAACCGCGATTTTAAACAATTCATGACAATATAATAAATAATATACGGAACTTCTAAAAACTTCGACTGAAATCAATTTTGGTCGATTTCGGTCGATCAAAAAACAAGTGGGAATCTCTAAAAATATCGTTTGCCAAAAGATTTTTAATTCTTTTGATTCTTTTGATTAATTTGATTAATTGTCCCATGAGTCCCTATCGTCCCTTTTTATCTATCGTCCCTTTTTATAGAGATATTAGGGACGATAGGGACTGTTGATTTTTCATAGTTTAATTTAAACGCAAAATACGCTGAATATCGCAAAACACACCGAATATAGGAAAAACAACCGAATCGTTAAAAAATAAAATAGTCCACTGATATATTACATTTTTAGAGGTTTCAGTTGAAAATGCCGCGGTTTCAGTTGAAAATATCACGCTTTCAGATGAAAATATTACGCTTTCGCCTGAAAATATGTTGTTGGGAGCAAAAAATATTTAATCAACAAAATTCCTAACCGCACCTTGTGTGAATGATTTTCTAAAGTATATTAGTAAACAATAGATGCGTCCGTGGCGCAATTGGATAGCGCATCGGTCTTCGGAACCGAGGGTTGGGGGTTCAAATCCCTCCGGACGTAGTGTACAGAGGGGCGTCTCTAAAAATTAATTTTTAGAGCCGCCCCATTGAATAATTACAAAAAAATATTCGGCGAAACAGCGAAACATTGCCCACCTTACACCAATCATAACACAACAAACGTTAATCAAAAGGAAACGCAAGAAGTATCTATTTTCAGAATTTAATATTATGACCATAGCAGGTTGGATTACGATGACGGTTGTCGCGGGCTCGATGACTTCGCTTTTGATTTGGAGTACATGGAAAGTTTTGACCACTCCGCATTCGTCAGAACACGTTCATCCGCCGCTTGAACGTGATACGCCGGATATGCACGAACCTTTTTGACAAAATAAAATCAAAGGTAATATTTCAGTGATATATTACCCTATTACTATTTCCGATTAGATGTTTTTTCCATGTTGTGGTTTATTCGATTTTATCATCAAGAAATGATGTTCTATGTGTTGTTGCTGTTCCTGATTGTTTTGACGGGTTGCCGACCAACAACGGATTCGTCAATTTATCAAAACGGCGAGCAAATTATAGACGCGGCAGCGGAAGCGAATGCCCGATTTGAAATCGCCAACCTCCGCGCAGAAAATAATATTGCAACCAGTTGGGAAGAAGAAAGAGCAAAAGCACAAAAACTTCTCAATAAATTACTTCTCGACATCGACAAAATCTCCAATGTTTCTGCGCGGGATTCACAATATAACACTCTTGTTCAACAGTTAATCTATGAAGATCGTTTTTCGGAAGCCGCTGATGTTTCGTTAAAAATTCAGGACAACACCATTAAAGATACTCTTTTAGAAGATATTGTCCGGTTTCAGATTAAAGAGGTTTGGCAAATTTATCAGAAAACGGAAGGACTTTACAAGAGCGGCGAACTTTCCAAAGAAATACTTGGACAAATAGAGTTGGCGATTAAAACAGCAGGATGGATTGATAATCCGTTACGGCAAGCGGAATCTTTTGCGAATATTGCGCTTTTCCGAATGAAAATGAAAGACCGTAACAGGACGGTGAAAATGATGAACGACATCGCCGAATCCTGTCGTAACCTCAAGAAAAACGACATCCGAAAAGCACAAGGACTTTGTTTGTTTGCGAACTGGTTTTTAAGAGAGGAAGATAAAGAAAAAACGTTGGAACTTTGCAAAGAAGCCGAATCGGTTCTGGTTCATCTCGAACCATCTTTTGATTCGATGCGGAGTTATCTGGATATTTCGGCGATTTATATTTTGCTTGACTTGGAAGAACCTGCCCGATTGATTTGTGAAAAGACGGAAAAATCTGTTTCGCAACTCTCCGAACCGCACGAAAAAGCAACTATTTTACTGAAACTGGCAGAATCATTGCTTGTGATTCGAATGAAAGATCACACAATACCGTTAGCCGACCGAATTTTAAGTATCAAAAAAATTGTTCTGAACGCGGCGGAAATTCTGATGTTGCTGCCCGATAACGAAACGGAAAATTTTTTGATTCCGGCGCCATCGCCGGAATCATTGGTGTTATCGAAATCACAAGATGTTTTTCCTGAAGATCCAATGAAATTTCAATCTCTTTCCCGTTTGGAGTTGATTCGTTTCAAGAATGGGTTGCTTCGTAAAATTGCTTCGATGCAGGCGTGGAGCGTTCCGCTTGAAGATGTTTGGGAAACTATTGAAGACATTGATCCGGGAGAAGAACGCGATAATGCGTTAGTGGCGGTCATTGATATGATGATCATAACTCATTCGCCGGAAAATATTGAAGCATGGGCGGAAGAAATCGTTGATCCCGCGAAAAAAGATACCGTTCTGAAAAAACTAAAACAATAATATGCCCGTTAAAGTTTTTATGAAAGATCATTTGTCCCTAATGTCCTTTTTTATAGAGACATTAAGTAATGGGACAAATAATCTAAAAACTTGTTTTTGATCGACTGAAATCGCCCCGATTCGACTAAATCGATTTTGGTCGATTTCAGTCGAAGTTTTTAGAAGTTCCCTTAATCAAAAAAATTAAAAAATCTTTGGGTCAATGATCTTTTTAGAGATTCCCGATTCCTCTTCCCCAAAATCCGAATCTTTATTTCCAACCGTATTCATTTCGGACATTTAACATTGCGGCAAGAATATCGTTCCATGTTTGCGGATTCATCATCACTGTGTTGGGGAACATACAACCATCCCAACAAATATGGTTAAACCGTTTGGTTAAACCGTCTTCGTCTTTCAGCCAGAAACCGGCGTAATACGTAATGTCGAGTTTTCCGTTCGGGTCTTTCGCCAAACAATGACGGCCGGTTTTATCGTGATCGCCGCTGCCAAAAGCGGTTCCATCATTTTGTGCAATGTGCAGGTCCACCGTCCAATGCCGTAACGCATTCGTCATCTTACGATAGGCGGCGTCGAAAACCGTTTTATCTTTCCAGTCGAAATGTTCCGGTAAAAGCCGGTCTTCAGGGGCGTTGTAACCAAGCAGGTAAAGCAAGGTATGGGACATGTCCGCCTGAAAACCCAACGTTTGCGGACGATCAACCATTTCAAGAATTTGAAGCATTCGCCTCCAACTGTGAATTCCTCCCCAACAAATTTCACCTTCACACGCCAACACTTCATCATAATCAACCGCAATTTTACAGGCTTCCGTGAACGTGTCGGCAATTAGTTTTTGATTCCCTTCCGGGTCTTTCGCCCAGTCTTCCACACTTGCCGACGTGTCAATCCGAATACAACCATTCGGACGAACGCCAAGTTTACGAAATTCCGATGCAATACGACATGCTTTTTTGACTTGAGTCAGAAATTTTTTACGTTCTGTTTCATTGCCCATTGCGGAACCGCCGCCAGTCCCCCCCCACACCGGCGCAACAACCGTGCCAATCTCCAGTTGGAGCGATTGTGTTTTTTCAACCAGTTTTTTGATTTCATCGTCCGACGAATCAATATCAAAATGGGGATTGCTCAAGAACAAGTCAAACCCGTCGAATTTAACGCCATCCACTTCGGCGGATGTGGTCAAACGGAGCATCGTGTCCAGATCAATCATCGGATCAGCATCCGAACCACCCTTGCCGACAACTCCGGGCCAAGTTGCGTTGTGGAGTTTTGGGAAAATATTTGATTTACGTTTTGCCATCGTTTGGGTCTCCGAAATATTTACTTGACAATTTGGCAAATCTCCCTGACTTCTCACAAAAAGTAAGAAAAAAATAATCAGGATAAATTGGATATTTATTTTAACAATTCTACGTTTCAGTTCAATACTTGCCCATTGGTTAACTTCTAAAAACTTATTTCTTCGCAGACTAAAATCGATTTCAGCCGATCAAAAAATGAGTTTTGAAAGGTTGCCTATTGCCTGTATGGACAGTAACCTTCGGCTAGGGTATAGTATTGTTTTGTAATTATTCAGCGATGTTTTTTTAATAATGAATATTCCCGTCCCATTAGGGACGACATGTTGATAGAAAACTATGGAAGAACAGGTATTGGTCGTTCCGACAACGTTATTTCGTGAAATCGGATATTTTCAAGGGTTTTGCCGTGATGTTGAACGTTATCGGCGTATTCTGCTTGCGCCGGAAAATGTGTTGTTTCAACCACGAAGCGAAGCGGAAAAAAATCCCAATTTCAAACAACTCATTCCCTATATGATTTTTTGTCATACCGGCTCGGATGGAGCGGTGCGGTTGTTTCAGTATGTTCGCGGTAAGGGAATGGGAGAACGTCGGCTCCACAGTAAACGCAGTGTCGGCGTCGGAGGACATCTTTCGTTGGACGACCGCAAAGAATCCCTTCAAAATCATGATCTCTACCGAGAAGGAATGTTACGGGAACTTCGGGAAGAAATCGTTCTTAATTCTGAATTTACAGAACATTGCGTCGGTCTGATTAACGATGACGAAACTGAAGTCGGACAAGTTCATCTTGGAATTGTTCATCGTTTCGATCTTGCAGAACCCAAGGTGATCTCCAATGAACCCGATTTAATCGAATCCGGCTTTGTTCCCGTTAGTGAAATGTTGCCGGATCTTTCGGCTTTTGAATCGTGGTCGGCAATCTGCATCAAAGCGTTGTACGGTGAAAAAAATTCCTGATGGATAAATAAAACGGTGTTGATCAAACAGGTTGACCTAAATGAACCGTCTGCATTTTCAATTCTTTCAATTCTTTCAATTAATTGATTATTTATCCCTAATGTCCCTATCATCCCTAATATCCCTGTCGTCCCTAAAGTCCCTCTAAAAAGGACGTCAGGGACAAATAATCATCGAAAAATTAGGACATAACGCCAAAACAGCGATAAAATCATGTCAAATGTTAAATTGAGCATTTTAAGTAAAGAAATTTCGGAATAATTTAGAAAATTTTTCAGGTTCCCTCATTTTGCTTTTTGTATTTGGTGTTAAAATACCCATTAAAATAATTTTTTTGTAATCTATCAGCGGACTATTTTATTTTTTAACGATTCCGTTGTTTTTCCTATAATTTTGTGTGTTTTGCGGTATTCAGCGTATTTTGCGTTTAAATTGAACACTGAAATTGAACGCAGAATACACAAAATGACGCAGAAAATGGGGAACGTTGAGGCAGTTACAAAGATTCCGCTGAATAATTACATTTTTTTAATTTTTTTCCAACAATTGACTTTTAATCATATTCTCATGGGACTTTTAATATTACGCAGTTTGTTTATTCTTGTTTCCAGCGGCGTGGGAATGTACGTTCTCAACTCTGGAGTTTTAAGCGGTACGGAATCGGCTGGATTCTGGGCTTTTGCCGGAATTTTCCTGCTGGCAATTTTTGTGATTGTCGGCGATATGCTTATTCCGAAAAAACGGGTTGACTGGATTTCGTCCATTTACTTCGGACTGTTAATTGGTCTTCTCCTCACAGCCGCACTTGGATTTGCTATTACTCCGTTGCTGCCGCAAGGTTCCGAACATCTCGCACTCCAAAGCCGAATCAATACGATGTTGGTCATTGGCGTTGTGCTTTGCTATATTTGTACCAGTTTTCTGCTCCAGACACGGGACGACTTCCGGTTTATTATTCCGTATGTTGAGTTTCGGAAAAATCTGAAAGGGAATCGTCCGCTGATTTTAGATACCAGTGTGGTGATTGACGGACGTATCGCCGATGTGATGGAAACAATGATTATCGACAGTCGGCTTATTATGCCGCGTTTTGCGATTAACGAACTTCAACGGATCGCCGATAGCTCCGACCGGAATCGCCGCACACGCGGACGACGCGGTTTGGATATTTTGAACCGTCTTCAAAAAATGAAAGGAATTGATATTCAAATCGACGATACCGACTTGCCGGAATTTCGCGGACAACCGGTTGATTTAAAATTGGTTGCGCTGGTCAAACATCTCGAAGGAAAACTCGTTACCAACGATTATAATCTCAATAAAGTTGCAAAAATTCAGGGCGTTGACGTGATCAATCTGAATGATTTGGCAAACGCGATGAAACCGATTTTTTTGCCCGGTGAAAAACTTGACGTCGATATTGTTAAGAGCGGCGAAGAAGCGAGTCAGGGCATTGGTTATCTTGACGACGGAACAATGGTGGTTGCCGATAACGGACGAGAACATGTCGGTGAACGGGTTGTTGTTACGGTAACAAGCGCACTGCAAACCAGCGCGGGACGAATGATTTTCGGACGTTACGAATTTACAACGAAAAAACTCGCTGGAACGACCATTATTCACGACAGTTCCGCAATGACTCCGTCCGCCGCCATCAATACGAAAGCAGAAACTTCGTCAACAATTCCGCAAAATGGAAAAGGCAAACCGTTTAAGCGGTAACCAACACCAATGATCGCCAATGTCTCCTTCGACCACTCCTTTTATTGAATTATTAAAACGTGATCGGCGTTACAAAGCGGAAGCGTATGCTTTTGTGTATGAAGCCCTGAATTACGCTCAAACTATTTTAGGACTTGGTCACGTGGAAAAAAATGAATCAGTTTTGGAGAGTTCGGAGAAACGTTCGGGAAAAACGGAAAACACTGAACCGGACCAAACAATTGACGCCGATCAGAGTAACCATATTACCGGACAGGAACTTTGTCAAGCGGCGCGGGACTACGCGATTATTCAGTATGGTTTTCTTGCCAAAACGGTGTTGGACTCTATCGGAATCCGTAAAACAGACGACATCGGTGAAATTGTCTATAATCTAATCAGCATCGGACAAATGCGAAAAACGCCGCAAGACAGCCGTGATGATTTTCATAACGTCTTCGATTTCGAAACCGCCTTCGGAAAAACGTATCAAATTTATTCCGATAACGCTTAAATTCTGTATCGGAATCAATTTGACGTAATGGTCTATTCCGCTGAATAGTTACAAAATTTTGAAATTCAATTAGCAACCGGCGCGACCGCTCTACCTGATACGATTACGTCAACATTTTTCGGCGTACGCATTACTTCTAACCGTATTGCACTGGGGAACAATACCCGCTAATCATTCATGTCGTCTTGTATCGTTATACCGGCAATACCGCAGGGCGGAATTACGAAGGATATGCTTTTATCTTTGGAAGGCGTTATCTTTTCTTTTTTCTCAATAAAAGCGGCTCCTTTGTTCAGAGACGCCGGAATGAGCGAGTGTAAAACGGATTCCGAACTGTTGACAAAGTTTTTCAGCGACAGATGCAATGTTTTTTCCTCGTTTGCATTACGGTTTATAGCGGTGATAAAGATGCGTTTTTTATCCTTACTTATGGAAG